>NZ_BDLP01000033.1:0-25072 GCF_001950415.1 Roseomonas sp. TAS13 | reverse complement strand
AGGGGTGGGCCAGGGGTGGGCCAGGGGTGGGAAGGAGCGGCCCCGGCGGGGCCGCCCTGGCGTCAGGCCGCCATGCGGCGGAAACGGTCGTGGCGGAAGGGCGCCGGGTCCACGATCGGGGTGTCGTTGGCCACCAGATCGGCCATCAGGCGCCCCGCCCCGGGCCCGATGCCGAAGCCATGACCGGAGAAGCCGGTGGCGATGTGCAGGCCGGGGATGCGCTCCACCGCGGAGATGACGGGCACCACATCGGGCGTCACGTCGATCAGCCCGCCCCATTCCTGCGCCACCCGCATCGCGGCGAAGCCCGGGAAGGCGCGCGTCAGGTTGGCACGGGCGCCGTCGAGCAGGGCGCGGGAGGGGACGGGGTCGAGGACCCGCACCGCCTCGAAGGGCGAGGCTTCCTCCATCCCCCAGTGGCGCGGGATGCGCCATTCCTCCAGGAAGCGGCCGCCGATGCGGAGGCGCAGGTCGCTCCAGGTCGCGCGCAGATTGGGCAGGAAGTCGAGGAAGAGGCGGAAGCTGTCCGGCGTGATGTCCGACACGGCGGCCCGTTGCGAGATGGTGTAGCCGCCATCGGCGCGCTTGCGGAAGGCGAAGTCCGAGGCGGCTGCCGCGGTTTCGGGCAGGCCCTCCAGCGGCTGGGTGCGCAGCACCGAGCCCAGCACCTTCATCTGCGGCAGGTCGAAGCCGGAATTGCCGCAGAACAGGCGCGACCAGGCGCCGCCCGCCAGCACCACGGAATCGCAGGCGATGCGGCCCTTCTCCGTCACCACCCCGGCGATGCGGCCGCCCTGCCGGTCCAGCCCGCGCACGGCGCAGCCGGTCAGGATGGCGGCGCCCCGCTCCCGCGCGGCGCGGGCGATGGCCGGGGCGGCGCGCTGCGGCTCGGCGCGTCCGTCGCTGGCGGTGTAGAGCGCGGCCGGCCAGCGGCGGGCGGAGCCGGGCAGCACCGCATCGACCTCCGCCGTGCCGAGCATGCGGCTGTCGAGCTGGTAGAGCTTCGCGTGTTCCAGCCAGGCCTCGTGCCGGGCGATGTCGGCCGGCCCCTCGCAGAGATAGACGATGCCGGACTGGCGGTAGCCCGTGTCGATGCCCAGGCGTCGGTCGAGGCCGCGCCAGATGCGCTGCGCCTCGATGCTGAGCGGGATCTCGCGCGGGTCGCGGCCCATGGTGCGGCACCAGCCCCAGTTGCGGCTGGACTGCTCCCCGCCGATGCGGCCCTTCTCGCAGAGGGCGGCGGAGATGCCCTTCTCGGCCAGGGCCAGCACGGTGCTGACGCCGATGATGCCGCCGCCGATCACCACGACATCGACGCGCGCCGGCAGGCTGGGATCGGATTCCACGGGATCGACGGGTGGGGACATGGTGTCTCTGTTTCTCCAGCGCCCGGATGGCGGATGGTGCCGGGCGGGCGACCCCGACGGTATACAGGAGAACTGGAGCAGCAAGTTCCGGACCGTCGCAAGCCCGCATCGCTTCCCCGGTGGTGTGGCCGGCTGGAAAACCGGCCCCGGCGGATGGTGGCTGGCCGGGTATACCGGAATTTCCGCGTCACCCCCGCCCCGGCCAAGGTAGGGGCATCGTTCCTGGCCCGGCTCTTGCTTCTGGCCAGGGCATCCAGCCCGGACAGGCGGCTTGCCGCAGCGCATGAAGACATCCTGCCCGTTGTGGGTGGAGAGTGCCGGAATCGGCGGCGGGATGCCGGCAGGACTGGGGCGACGAACAGGGCCTGGCACATGCCCGGCCCGGAACCGGATGAGGGGATCGATCGGATGGTCTGGCGTATCGGAGTGGATTCCGGCGGCACCTTCACCGATGTCTGCCTCTTCGAGGAGGAGACCGGGCGGATGGCGGTGTGGAAGGTGTCTTCCACGCCGGACGATCCCTCGCGCGGCATCGCGCAGGGCTTCGAGGAGGGCATCGGCCAGGTCG
Organism: Roseomonas sp. TAS13; assembly: GCF_001950415.1. Classification (NCBI taxonomy): domain Bacteria; kingdom Pseudomonadati; phylum Pseudomonadota; class Alphaproteobacteria; order Acetobacterales; family Roseomonadaceae; genus Roseomonas; species Roseomonas sp. TAS13. The sequence goes on along the minus strand of NZ_BDLP01000033.1, from coordinate 23,137 downwards.
GCGTCGCGGCCGGCGAGGTGGGCTTCCTGGGCCATGGCACCACGGTCGCGACCAATGCGCTGATCCAGCACCGGGGCGTGAGGACCGGGCTGATCACCACGGACGGGTTCCGCGACCTGCTGGAGATCGGGCGGCAGAAGCGGCCGGAGCTCTATGACCTGCAGGCCGACAAGCCGGAGATCCTGGTGTCGCGCGACCTGCGGCTGGAGGTGCCGGAGCGCGTCCACCACGACGGCCGGGTGGAGACCGCGCTGGACGAGCAGGCGGTGCGCGAGGCCGCACGGGCGCTGCGGGCGGCGGGGGTGAAGTCCGTGGCGATCTCTTTCCTCTATGGCTTCGTGCGACCGGAGCACGAGGCCACCGCGAAGCGCATCGTGGAGGAGGAGTTCCCCGAGGCCTTCGTCTGCGCCAGCCACGAGGTGGCGCCCGAGTTCCGCGAGTTCGAGCGGCTCTCCACCACCGCGGTGAACGCCTATCTCGGCCCGGTGATGGAGGGCTATATCCGCCGGCTTTCCGCCCGGCTGCGCGACCTCGGCCTCGCCGTCACGCCGCAGCTCACGCAGAGCAATGGCGGCGTGATCGGCTTCGAGGCGGCGGCGCGGCTGCCCGTCCGCACCGTGCTGTCCGGCCCCTCGACCGGCGTGGTGGCGGCGCAGGAGATCGGGCGGATGGTCGGCATCCCCGACCTGATCACCTTCGACATGGGCGGCACCTCCACCGACGTGGCGCTGCTGAAGGACAGCCAGTGCCGCCTGACCGGGGAGGCCGAGGTGCATGGCTATCCGATCAAGGCGCCGATGCTCGACATCCACACGGTGGGCGCGGGCGGGGGCTCCATCGCCTATGTGGACAGCGGCGGGCTGCTGAAGGTGGGGCCGCGCTCCTGCGGCGCCTTTCCCGGGCCGGTCTGCTATGACAAGGGCAGCACCGAGCCCTCCACCACCGATGCGAACGTGGTGCTGCAGACGCTGAACCCGACACATCTGCTGGCCGGGCGCATGCCGGTGCGGCAGGACCTGGCGAAGGAGGCGATCGGGCGGCTGGCGGAGAAGCTGGGGCTGGACGTCATGGCCACGGCGCAGGGCATCATCAGCGTGGTGACGGCGAACATGGCGCGGGCCATCCGCGTCATCTCCGTGCAGCGCGGGCACGATCCGCGCGACTACACGCTGGTGGCCTTCGGCGGCGCCGGGCCGCTGCATGCGGCGCGGCTGGCGAAGGAGCTCGACATCTCCCGCATCCTGGTGCCGCTGACGCCGGGCATCCTTTGCGCCACCGGGCTGCTGCTGACCGACCTGCGGGCGGATTTCGCCTCCACGCGGCTGGCGGTGCTGGGGGAGGGCTCGCTGCCGCTGATGCGCGAAGCCTTCGCCGGGCTGGAGACCCAGGCGCGGGCCTGGTTCGAGGCCGAGGGCATCGCGCCGGAGGCACGGCGCCTGAAGCGCACCGTGGACATGCGCTATGCCGGGCAGAACTACGAGCTGAGCATCCCGCTTCCCGAGGGGGAGATCGGGAGCGCGACGCTCGATGCCCTGGCAGAAGGCTTCGCCGCCGCGCACCGGCAGCGCTACGGCTTCGTGGCGGAGGGGGAGACGGTGCAGCTCGTCACCTATCGCGCCGAGGCGACGGGAGTGGTGCGAAAGGCCGCCTTCCAGCCGCGGCCGGAGGTGGGGCCGGATGCCTCCGCCGCGCGGATCGGCGAGCGCGAGGTCTGGATGCCCGAGGCGGGCGGCTGGACCCCCTGCCCCATCTACGACCGCGCGAAGCTGCGGCCCGGCAATGCCGTCCAGGGCCCGGCCATCATCGAGCAGATGGACACCACCACCGTGGTGCTGCCCGCCATGGTCGCCCGCGTCGAACCCTATCTGAACCTGATCCTGGAGGCCGCATGAGCGCCGCCGCGAAAGACCGGGCTATGGTCGATCCCATCACCGTCGAAGTGATCTCCTCCGCCCTGTCCTCGATCACCGAGGAGATGGGCGAGGCGCTGGTGCGCGCCTCCTATTCCACCAACATCAAGGAGCGGCGGGACTGCTCCACGGCCCTGTTCAACACGGCGGGCGAGACGCTGTGCCAGGCCGAGCACATCCCGATGCACCTCGGTTCCTTCATCGGGATCATTCCGCATATCCTCAAGCGGCATCCGGTCGCGGAGATGCGGCCGGGCGACGTCTTCATGGGCAACGACGCCTATGAGGGCGGCGGCACGCACCTGCCGGACATCGTGCTGGCCGAGCCGGTCTTCGTGGAGGATGGCGGGACGAGCCGCATCGTCGCCTGGGCGGTGAACACGGCGCACCATGCCGATTTCGCCGATCGCGGCCATGCCCACATCTTCCAGGAAGGCATCCGCATCCCGCCGATCCGCCTGTACCGCGCCGGCGAGTTGCAGAAGGACGTGCAGGAGCTGCTGCTGCTGAACTGCCAGGTGCCGCGCGAGCGCCTGTCGGACCTGCGGGCGCAGATGGCGGCGAACCGGCTGGGCGTGGAGCGGATGCAGGCGCTCTGCGCGAAATACGGCACGGACACGGTGCTGGCGGCGGGCGATGCGCTGCTGGACTATGCCGAGCGCAAGATGCGCGCGGGCATCGCCACCATCCCGGACGGCACCTACCGCTTCGAGGACCTGTTCGACAATCCCGAGATCGACCGGGACCTGCCGATGTCCTGCGAGATCGCCGTGGCGGGCGACGAGATGCGCCTGCATTTCGAGGCGCCGGACCAGGTCCGGGCCGGGCTGAACATGGTCTACACCGCGCTGCTTTCCACCGTGTACTACGCGGTGAAGACGGTGGTGGACCCGACCATCCTGCCCAATGCCGGCCTCGCCCGGCCGCTGACGGTCACGGCGCGGGAGGGCAGCATCGTCAACTGCACCGCCCCCGCCGCGGTGAACGGGCGCATCGCCGCCTGCCAGCGCGTGGTGGACCTGATCCACGGCGCGCTGGCCCAGGTGGTGCCGGAGCGGGTGATCGCCGCCTGCAACGGCTCCGTCGCCTCCGCCACCTTCGTCGGCACGCAGCCGGGCACGGGGGAGATCTGGGTCTATCTGGAGACCATCGGCGGCGGTTCCGGCGCGCGTCACGACAAGGACGGGCTGGATGGCGTGCATGTGCACATGACCAACACCTCCAACCTCCCGGCCGAGGCGCTGGAGCTGGAATATCCGCTGACCCTGCTGCGCTATGAGCTGGTGGACGGTTCCGGCGGCTGCGGCACGCATCGGGGCGGCATGGGGCTGCGCCGGGTCTATCGCGCCGAGGCCGAGTGCCGGCTGCGCGTGGACGGCTCCCGCCTGCGCTCCGCGCCCTGGGGGCTGGCCGGCGGGTTGCCGGGCGGCATGGGCGGCTTCGTCTATGGGGAGGGCGTGGCGCCCTTCGACCACGGTTCCGGCGTGCTCAGGCCTGGACAGGTGGTGGAGATCGTCACCCCCGGTGCCGGGGGCTATGGCCCGCCTTCCGGCCGCACCGCCGCGGAAGTCGCCCGCGACGTGGCGGAACGCCGCATCGACCCCGGAACCGCGCGCCGCGTCTACGGCGCGTCCTGAACGCCTCCTGCTGACCCTGGGTAAGGATTGACGAACCATGTCTCCACGCATCGCCCGTCGCTCGCTGCTCGGGGCCGGCATGGCCCTGCCACTGCTGGGTCTCGCCGCCCGGGCGGCGGAATCCTCCGGCGTGCTGCGCCTCGGCCTTTCCTCCTATCCACCCAACCTGACGCCCTGGATCAATGCCGGCTCGGCCGCCGGCACGGTGGTGTCGCTGATGCACCGGGGGCTGCTGTCCTTCGACGGGGATGGCAGGCTGCAAGGCGAGATCGCCGAGCGCTGGGAGGCCGACGGCAAGGACTGGGTCTTCCATTTGCGTGACGTCACCTGCCACAACGGCCGGAAGATGACCTCCGCCGATGTGAAATGGACGCTGGAGCAGGTCGGGGGTGAGAAGTCCACCGCCTATATGCGCCCGCAGATGCAGGCGGTGGAGCGCATCGAGACGCCGGATGCCCGCACCGTGCGGCTGGTGATGAAGCAGCCGATGGTCACCATCCCCGAATGGCTGGCGACCTATTTCATGCCGATCGTGCAGAAGGATTCGATCGAGCGCGGCGGGGTGGGCGTGGGCTGCGGCCCCTTCGTCATGAAGTCCGCCGAGCGCGGCACCTCGATCGAGCTGGAGGCCTTCCCCGGCTTCTACAGGCCCGGCCTGCCGAAGCTGAAGGGCGTGCGCGCCGTCGCCTATCCGGACGAGAATGCCCGCGTGGCGGCGCTGATCGCGGGCGACGTGGACCTGATCGACTATGTGCCGTGGCAGTCCATGGGGCGGATCGAGTCCGAGCCGAAGCTGCGGCTGGACACGCAGAACGGCCCCTTCATGTACCTGCAGTTCAACGGGCGCAGCGGGCCGCTGGCCAATCCGCTGGTGCGGCAGGCGATCGGCTTCGCCATCAACCGGGACGACATCATCAAGGGCGCCTTCTTCGGGCGCGGCACGCCGATCCACGGCGTTCCGCTGCTGCCCGCCAACCCGTTCTATTCCCAAAGCGCGAACAGCACCTTCCGCTTCGATCCCGCGCAGGCCCGGGCGCTGCTCGCCAAGGCGGGAGTGGCGGAGGGATTCTCCTGCAACCTGCTCTCCACGGCGCAGTACGGCATGCACAAGGACACGGCCGAGGTGGTGCAGCAGAACCTCGCCGCCATCGGCATCCAGGTGCAGATGAACCTGCCGGACTGGGCGACGCGCGTGCAGCTCGGCAATCGCGGCCAGTATGACCTCGCCATCGGCGGCACGGCGGTGGAGATCACCGATCCGGACGGGCTGAGTCCAATGATCGACAACAGCCTGCCCGCCTCCTACATCCGCAGCACCGGCTTCACCACGCCGGGGCTGAGCGAGCTGCTGGCCCAGGGGCGCGCCGAGAGCGACGTGTCGAAGCGCAAGGAGATCTATGCCAGGGTGCAGGATCTGGTGGTGGAGAACGTGCCGATGCTGGGCCTCTGCTACCGCTCGCAGGGCTATGCCATGACCTCGGCGCTCAGGGGCTTCGTCAACCTTCCGGGGCCGCTGACCTTCTATTCCCCGGCCACGCTCGAAGCGGCCAGCCTGTCGTGATGCCGCGGAGGACGATCTGATGCTGGAATCCCGGGGGCGCGTGGCGATGGTGTCCGGTGCCTCGCGCGGCATCGGCCGGGCGGTGGTGGAGCGATTGCTGGAGAGCGGCTTCACCGTTTCCGCCGGGATGCGGAGCCCGGATGCCCTGCCGGAGCATCCGCGCCTGAGCCGCCATCGCTATGATGCCGAGGACCTGGCCAGCGCGGAGGGCTGGGTGGCCGGGACCCTGGCGCGGCACGGGCGGCTGGACGGGCTGGTGAACGCGGCGGGGATCAACCCCATGGCCGGCCTGCACGATGCCGACGAGACGGCGCTGGACGCGCTGTGGCGGGTGAACGTGAAGGGGCCGGCGCGGCTGGTCCGCCTCGCCTGGGCGCATCTCGTGGCCGCCGGGCATGGGCGGGTGGTGAACCTGTCCTCGCTTTCCGGCAAGCGGGTGAAGAACGCCAATCTCGGCTATGCGATGAGCAAGTTCGCCGTGGTGGCGCTGACACACGAGGTGCGGCGCGAGGGCTGGGAACAGGGCATCCGCGCCACCGCCGTCTGCCCTTCCTTCGTCAATACGGACATGACCGGCCATGTCACGAGTTGGCCGCGCGAGAAGATGACGCAGCCGGCCGATCTCGCCCGGCTGATCGAGACCTGCCTGCTGCTGCCAGACGAGGCGGTGGTGGCGGAGCTGCTGGTCAACTGCCGGCTGGAAGACCTGTTCTGAGGGCGGGGAGGGTGTTTCCCCTCCCCTTCCCTTCTCAGGCGGCGGCCTGTTCCAGCGGCCGCCAGCCCGCATAGCGCGGATGGTTCGGGCCGATGGGCAGGAGGACGGCCTCGCCGGTTTCCGCGGAATGGTACATCGCCGTCAGCAGTTCCAGCGAGCGGCGGGCATCGGCCAGCGTCACCGGCAATGCGCCGCCGCTTTCCAGCGCGGCGTGGAAGTCGCGCATCTGGCCGGTGAAGCGCGGGGGCACCGGCACCCAGCCTTGCAGCGCCTCCTCGACCCGGGCCGCCGTGGCGGCGTCGCGCGGGACGATGCGCCAGGGGTCCTCGCCGGGGTTGTAGGGGCCGGGGCTGCTCTCGAAGGTCAGGTTCTCGAAGCAGAGGTACAGGCGGGTGATCTGTTCCTGGCATCCCACCGTGGCGGCGAGCGAAACCAGGGCGCCGCTTTCCATGGTCAGGCTGGCCACGGCGCAGTCCTCGACCTCGATATGGGGATGGACGCGCGTGGCGGTGCGGGCATAGACGTCGCGGATCGGCCCCATCAGCTCGCAGAGCATGTCGTGCGGGTGGATCGCATGGGTGATCAGCGTGCCGCCCAGCTCCGTGCTCCAGCGGCCGCGCCAGGGCACGGCGTAGTATTCCGGCAGGCGCTGCCAGGCCGTCTCCACCGTCGCCAGATAGGGGCGGCCGGCGATGCCGCTCTCGACGAGGTGCCTCGCCTTCTGGAAGCCGTCGCCGTAGCGGTACTGGAAGATGGGCATGACCCGGCCCGGCGAGCGCGCCTCGGCGGCGATCACCGCATCCACTTCCCGCAGGGAGCCGACCAGGGGCTTCTCGCAGACCGCGTGCTTGCCGGCGGCGAGCGTGGCCATGATCTGCTCGCCATGCAGGCCAGGCGGCGTGCAGATGTCCACGATCTCCACATCCGGCATGGCCAGCACCTCGGCGAAGCTCTGCGTGGCGCGGGGGATGCCGTAGTCGGCGGCGAAGCTGGCGAGGCGCTGCGGGTCGATGTCGCAGATCGCGACCACCTCGAAGAGGTCCGGATAGGGAAGGTAGCCTTCCTCCATGTGCCGCCGGCCGATCCCGGCGCCGACGATGGCGAGTTTGCGTCTGATGGGCATGGTCCGGCTCCTCACATCCCGGCGAAGGCGCGATCCGCCATGGCCTGGGCGGTCAGGGCGAGTTCCATGGCCCTGAAGCCGAGCTCCTGCGGCATCGCGGTTTCCGTGCGGTCGCGCAGATCGTTGGCGAAGAGGCGCCCGAAGGGCCGCACCGTGTCGTTGCAGTCGATGTAGCGGACGCCGTCCCGGTTCGAGAGGAAGAGGTGATCGCCTCCCGGGCGTCCCTCGGGGTCGAAATACTTCCGCAGCTCGATCGTGCCCTGGGTGCCGAGGATCACCAGTCGTCCGTCGCCCCAGACAGGCATCGCATCGGGGGTGTACCAGTCCACCCGGACATAGCCGGTCACCTTGCCGGCGCGCAGGTGCATGTCGCCGAAGTCGCGGAAGCGGGGGTGTTCCGGCAGGGCGCGGTTGCCGACCGTGGCGGAAAGGACCTCGCCCTCCATGCCCTGGCCCATCGCATCGGCGAAGAAGAGGAACTGCTCCGCCTGATGGCTGGCGATGTCGGTGAGGATGCCGCCGTTGCGGGCGGGGTCGAAGAACCAGTCCGGGCGCTTCGGGGCGCTGAGGCGGTGCGGGCTGAGGCCGACGGTGTTCACGACCTCGCCGATCGCGCCCTGGCGCACGAGCTCCCCGGCCCGCACCGTCGAGCGCTGGTCCAGGTGTTCCGAGAAGAAGATGCTGAAGAAGCGCCCCGTTTCCGCCCGCGCCGCGCGGACCGCCGCCAGATCCTCCAGCGTCAGCATGCCGGGCTTGTCCACCAGCACGTCCTTGCCATGCCGCATCGCCTCGATGCCGATGCCGGCGCGGTCGGCGGGGATGGCGGCGCTGAGGATCAGGCCGATCTCCGGGGACTCCAGGATGCGCCGGCGATCGGCGATGCGCGGGATCCCCGGGTAGCGGTCCTGGAAGGTGGCGGCGAGGTCGTCCTCCGGCGCGTGGAAGCCGGCGCATTCCCCGCCGGCCTCCCGCATCGCGCGCATCATGCCGTGGATATGGTCGTGATTGATGCCGATGACCGCGAAACGGAACGGTGCCATGGTTCAGCCACGCTCCAGCACGTCATTGGCCTCGTTCACGAAGCGCCTGGCGCCATCCCTGGGCGAAAGGCGGCCGAAGCCGATCTCCTCGTTGGTCCGCTTCAGGATGTTGGCGATCTCGCCCGCGCCCTTGGGCGGCGGCGGCGGCACGGGGCCGACGCGCGTGCTGACCATGTCGATATAGGCCACCAGCTCCTTGCTGGATTCGTCCATGCCCTTCTTGATGACCTCGCGCTGGGCATTGGCGATGGGCACGCCACGCTCCACGCCCAGGATCTCGCCGGCGCGCGGATCGGTGACGTAGAAGTTCAGCAGCTTCACCGCCTCCTCCGCCCGGGGCGAGCGGCCATAGACGCTCAGCAGCTGCGACGGCTTCAGGTACTGGCCGGGCGGGGCATCGGGGGCGATGGTGGGCACCATGGTCATGGCGACGCGGTCGCGGTTCAGCTTCTGCATCGCCACGAGCTGGTTGGAATGGGCGAAGTCGATGGCCGCCTTGCCCAGCGTCAGCGGGCTGGTCTCCAGGCTGTTCTGGTAGAGGGCCTGCACCTCCGCCGGCACGCAGGCCTTGCTCTTGCGCAGGCGGTCCCAGTAGCCGAACCATTCCTCCATATCGGCGGTGGCGAAGCCCAGCTTGTCGTCCGGCGCGTAGAGCAGCTTGCCCTTCTGGCGCAGGAAGATCTCCAGGATCGGCTCCTGCTGCCCGGCATCCGAGAGCCCGTAGAAGTCGGCCCTGTTGGCCTTGCGGGTGATCTCGGCGCCCAGCTTCGCATAGGCGTCCCAGGTCAGATCGGGTGTCGGCAGCGGCAGGCCGGACTGTTCCAGCACCGTGCGGTTGAACATCATCGAGGGCGAGTTGGCCCCGAAATTGACGCCGTAGAGCTTGCCGGCCGCCTTGCCGACATCGACGAATTTCGGGTCCCAGTCGCTGATCTGCAGCGTGCCGGGCACATGGGAATCGAGCGGCAGCAGCACGCCGCGCCGCGCGTATTCGAAGAGGTAGCGGTAGTCCATCTGGATCAGGTCCGGCGCGTTGCGGCCGACGACCTGGGTGGCGAGCTTGGGCCAGTAGTCGCTCCAGCCCATGTTCTCGCTGTCCACCGACACATTCGGATGGAGCTGGCTGTAGAGGGCGCTGACCTTCATGGTGCGGTCCGCCCGTTCCTTGGTGCCCCACCAGGTCATGCGCAGCCGCACCGGCGCCGCCTGGGCCCTGACCAGTCCGCCGCCGCCCGCGAGAAGACCCAGCGAGGCCATCCCGCCCAGCATGAGGTTCCGTCTTGTGGACATGCTTCCTCCGATTGGTTCTTCTTGCTTCCGTTCAGCCGAGCTGCGCGGCCACGGGCACGGCCCGGCCGGTCTTCACGCTTTCCACCGCCGCGACGCCGCAGAGCACGGACAGCGCGCCGGCCCGCGCCCCGGCGCGCTGGTGCAGGGGGTCGGGCATCTCCGGATCGAAGAGCATGGCCTGCAGGCGCTTGTCGCCGCCGAAATGGCCGCCATGCTCGCGCGTGATGCGGATGGTCTCGGAGGGGCCGAAGTTCCGCATCAGCAGGATCTCGTCATGGTCGCCGATGCCGAAGGGGTCCTTCTCCTTGTGCCGGATCTCCAGCCGCCCCTTGCGCCCGTTGAAGGCGAGGTGGTGCCCCTCGACCGGCATGCAGGCGTTCAGGGAGTAGGAGACCTGCACGCCGTTGCCATAGACCAGCGAGGCGCTCATCGTGTCGTAGATGTCGATGTCCTCGCGGAAGACGCAGGCGTCGCGGACATAGCCGTCCTCCCGCGAGGGGTCCTCGTAGAGCATCTCCAGCCAGGGATCGGCGGCGATGTCGAGGTGGAAGTCGCAATCCGCCGCATGGAGGCAGCCGTGGCAGCGCTCGCCGCGATAGGGGCCGTTGGCGCCGTAGTGCCGCAGGTTGCCGCGCGCGAAGATCTCCTTCGGCTCGTCCGCCACGTACCAGTTCAGCAGGTCGAAATGATGCGTGGACTTGTGGACGAAGAGGCTGCCGGAGTTCTTCTGGTAGGCGTGCCAGCGGCGGAAGTAGTCCGCCCCATGGCGCGTATCGAGATACCAGTGGAAGTCGATCGAGGTGATCTCCCCGATCGCACCCTCCATCAGCAGTTCCTTGATCTTCGCACCGAAGGGTGCGTAGCGGTAGTTGAAGGCGACATTCACCTTGCGCCCGGTCCGCGCCTCCGCCTCCAGGATGCGGCGGCACTTGGCCGCGGTGGTGGCCATGGGCTTTTCGGTGATGACGTCGGAGCCTGCCTCCAGCGCCTGCACGATCAGGTCGTCATGCGTGTCGTCGCGGGTGCAGACCATCACCGTGGCGGGACGGAGGGTGGACAGCATCTCCCCGAAATCGGTGAAGACCGGGGCGTTGGTGCCGATCGCACGCTGCGAGCGGTGGGCGCGCATCCCGTTGATGTCGCAGAGGCCGACGAGATCCACCTGCGGGCCGAGACGGGAAAGCAGCTCCTTGCCCCACATGCCGGTGCCACGATGGCCCGTGCCGACCAGCGCAATCCGCTGCTGCGCGAGATCAAGCGACATACTCACTCCCCATGGACAGGACCGGCGCCAGGCGCGGGCAGACGGAGCCGTCGGCGCGGAACAGGTGGCAATCCCCCGCATCGCAGGTGATCGGGATGTTTTCACCCGGATGGATGCGGCGCTGTCCTTCCAGTTGCAGCGTCACGGCCTGTCCGTCCGCCGTCTGGCCATAGACCAGCGAGGCGCTGCCGAGCTGTTCCACGAGCTGCACGCGCAGGCCGCCGAGTTGCACGCCGTCGCTTCCGGCGCGCAGATGCTCGGGCCGGATGCCCAGCACCAGCCCTTCCTCGGCGGGCGGGCGGAGGCCGGGAAGGCGCACCTCCTGGCCGCCCAGCATCACGCCCTCCCCCCCCGGCGCAGGGGCCACCGACAGGAAGTTCATCTTCGGGCTGCCGATGAAGCCGGCCACGAAGCGGTTGGCCGGGTTGTTGTAGAGATCGAGCGGCGAGCCGATCTGCTCGACCTTCCCGGCGCGCAGCACCACGATCTTGTCGGCCATGGTCATGGCCTCCACCTGGTCGTGGGTCACGTAGATCATCGTGTTGCCGAGCTTGCGGTGGAGATTGGCGATCTCCACCCGCATCTGCACGCGCAGCTCGGCGTCCAGGTTCGACAGCGGCTCGTCGAAGAGGAAGATCCCCGGCTCGCGCACGATGGCGCGGCCGATGGCCACACGCTGGCGCTGCCCGCCCGAGAGCTGCTTCGGCTTGCGCTCCAGCAGGTGGCTCAGTTGCAGCACCTCCGCCGCCTGCCGCACACGGCGGTCGATCTCCGGCTTCGGCATCCGGGCGGTTTCCAGCGCGAAGGCCATGTTCTTGTACACGTTCATATGCGGGTAGAGCGCATAGGACTGGAAGACCATGGCGATGCCGCGCTGCGCCGCCGGCACGTCGTTCATGACATTGCCGCCGATCACCAGATCGCCGTCCGAGATCGTTTCCAGCCCCGCGATCATGCGCAGCAGGGTGGACTTGCCGCAGCCCGAGGGGCCGACGAAGACCACGAACTCGCCGGGCGTGATGTCGATGTTCACGTCATGCAGCACGGCATGCTGGTCGAAGCGCTTGAAGACGTGCCGCAGGTTCAGGCCGGTCATCGTTTCATCCCCGTGGTGGCGATCCCCTCGATCAGCAGACGCTGGAAGAAGAGGAAGAAGAGGAAGACAGGAACCAGGCCCAGGACGGACATGGCGAAGAGCGCGGGCCAGTCGGATTCCCCGCCCGAATCCACGAAGGAGCGCAGGCCGATCTGGGCCGTGTAGGTTTCCATGTCGTTCAGGTAGATCAGCGGCCCGAAGAAGTCGTCCCAGGTCCAGATGAAGGAGAAGATCGCAGCCGTCGCCATCACCGGCAGCGAAAGCGGCAGCATGATCTTCCAGTAGATCCGCCAGGGGCTGCACCCGTCCATCATGGCGGCCTCGTCCAGCTCGCGCGGGATGTTGCGGAAGAACTGGACCATCAGGAAGATGAAGAAGGCGTCCGTGGCCAGGAACTTCGGCACCACCAGCGGCAGGATGGTGTTCACCCAGTCCAGGTTCAGGAACAGGATGTACTGCGGGATCAGCGTGACGTGATAGGGCATCATCAGCGTGCCCAGCATCAGCGCGAACCAGAGGTTCCTGCCCCGGAAGCGCAGCCTGGCGAAGGCATAGGCCGCCAGCGAGCAGGATACGACATTGCCGATCACCGACAGCACCGCGATCACTGCCGAGTTCCAGAAGAACTGCCCGAAGCTGACCTGGAGGCTGTTCCAGCCGCGGACATAGGCCTCCAGGCTGAGGCTCTGCGGGATGATCGAGATGGTGGAGAAGATGTCCTGGCTGCTGCGGAAGGAGCTCGCGAGCATCCAGAGCAGCGGGTAGAGCATGCAGAAGGCGACGGCGATCAGCACCGCATGCTTCAGGACCGGGCGGCCGCTTGCCGCCGCGCGGGGGCCGCCGTGGCGGAGGGCCTCACTCATCGTAATGCACCCAGAAGCGCGCGGAGAGGAAGGAGACCGCGGTGAAGCCCGCGATGATCAGCACCAGCACCCAGGCGAGCGCCGAGGCATAGCCCATGCGGAAGAAGCTGAAGGCCTCCTGGAACAGGTAGAGGGTGTAGAACAGGGTGGAGTTCACCGGCCCGCCCGTGCCCTCGCTGATGATGAAGGCGGGGGTGAAGGCCTTGAAGGCGTCGATCACCTGCACGATGGAGTTGAAGAAGATGATCGGCGTCAGCAGCGGCAGGGTGATGCGGAAGAACTGCCGGCGCGGCGAGGCCCCGTCCAGGCTGGAGGCCTCGTACAGGTCCTGCGGAATCTGCCGCAGCCCGGCCAGGAAGATGATCATCGGGCTGCCGAACTGCCAGATGCCCAGCACCACCAGCGTGTAGAGCGCCGTGTCCGGGTTGGCGATCCAGCTCGGCCCCTGGATGCCGACCAGAGCGAGGAGCTGGTTCAGCAGGCCGGTGCCGGAGAAGATCTCCCGCCACAGCACCGCGATGGCCACGCTCGCCCCCAGCAGGGAGGGCAGGTAGAAGATGGCCCGGTAGATGGTGAGGCCGCGGATGCCCTTGTTGAGCACCATCGCCACGCCCAGGGCGAAGGCGAGCTTCAGCGGCACGGTCAGCACCACATAGGTGAAGGTGACGCGGAGCGATTCCCAGAACTTGGTGTCTGAGAAGAGGATGCGGCGGTAGTTGGCCATCCCCGCCCAGCGCGGGTCCGTCATCAGGTCGAAATGGGTGAAGGACAGCGCCAGCGAGGCCAGGGCCGGCCCCAGCGTCAGCCCGAAGAAGCCGATCAGCCAGGGCAGCAGGAAGAGGTAGCCGGGCAGGCTTGCCCAGCGTTTCCGGCTGGCCTTCCGCTTCCGGGCGGCGGTCCAGCCCGTTTCAGCGGCGGCGATCTGCATGATCCCCCGCCCCGTTTCCGGGTTTCGTCATCGGTCGTCCTCCCCATGGCTCTTGCGGCCATGTCCGTCAGCCCCTACTCAGCAAGCAGGTAACCGGTTGGTTCCCACGCTAGGGAGGCGCCTCCCTTCGTGTCAAGCACGGATATGATCGGTCGTGATCGCACACGAGCGTTCTTTCCGCTGGTCTTGTGCATCCTCCACGGCAATTTTGCGGAACCATGTCGGACATCCTCATCCCGCAGCGCAGCAAGCGCGCCGAGACCACCCGCCGGAAGATCCTGGACGCCGCGGTCGTCGAGTTCACCGCCAATGGCCTGGCCGGGGCCCGGGTGGACGAGATCGCCGCCCGGGCCGGGGTGAACAAGCGCATGCTCTATGTGCATTTCGGCAGCAAGGAGGAGCTCTGGATCCAGGTCCTGGAGCATGTCTATGGCGCCAAGCGGGAGGAGGAGCGGGCGCTCGACGTCGGCAGCCTGCCGCCGGTGGAGGCCATGGCACGGCTGGTGCGCTTCAACCTTCGCTACACGGCGCGGCATCCGGAGTTCGTCACCCTGCTGAACCAGGAGAACATGCACCGGGCCAGTTACCTGGGGCGCAGCGAGCAGGTGCGGGCGCTCTATTCGCCGCTGCTCGAATCCGTGCGGGATGTCCTGGTCAGGGGCGCCGAGGCGGGCGTCTTCCGGCGCGATGCCGATCCTTTGCAGACCTATGTGACGATCGTGGCGGTGGGCCATTTCTACGTGGCCAACCTCCATACCCTTTCGGCCATCTTCAAGACCGACCTGTCCACCGAGGTGGCGCTGGGGCTGCGCGAGGATCACTGCGTGGATGTGATCCTGGGCTATCTTCGTGCTTGACCGGCGGGGCAGTCCCGTTCTTAGGTAACCATGCAGTTACCTGAGAACGGGATGGAATCGTCATGGCGGAACGTCGCATTGGCCTGATCATGCATGGCGTGACAGGGCGCATGGGCATGAACCAGCACCTGATCCGCTCGATCGCCGCGATCCGGAAGGATGGCGGCGTCCCCCTGAAGAACGGCGACCGGCTGATGCCCGACCCGATCCTGGTCGGCCGCAACCGGGAGAAGCTGGAGGCCCTGGCCCGGGCCCATGGGGTGGAGCGCGTGGGCACCGATCTCGACGAGGCCCTGGCCAACAAGGACGACGAGATCTTCTTCGACGCCGGCACCACGCAGATGCGCGCCGCGCTGATCCGCAAGGCCATCGCCGCCGGCAAGCACATCTACACCGAGAAGCCGACTGCCGATAACCTGGAGGACGCGCTGGACGTGGCCCGCCTCGCCCGCAAGGCGGGGGTGAAGAACGGCGCGGTGCAGGACAAGCTCTTCCTGCCGGGGCTGGTGAAGCTGAAGATGGCCATCGACAGCGGCTTCTTCGGCAAGATCCTCTCGGTGCGGGGCGAGTTCGGCTACTGGGTCTTCGAGGGCGACCTGCAGCCGACGCAGCGGCCCTCCTGGAACTACAAGAAGGACGAAGGCGGCGGCATCATCCTCGATATGCTCTGCCACTGGCGCTACGTGCTGGACAACCTGTTCGGCGAGACCAAGGCGGTCTCCTGCCTGGGCGCCACGCACATCCCGCGCCGCATCGACGAGAAGGGCGAGGCCTACGAGGCCGATGCCGACGATGCCGCCTACGCCACCTTCGAGCTGGAGGGCGGGGTGATCGCGCAGATCAATTCCTCCTGGGTGACGCGGGTGCGGCGGGACGACCTCGTGACCTTCCATGTGGACGGCACGCATGGTTCCGCCGTGGCCGGGCTGATGACCTGCCGGACGCAGAGCCGTGTGAACACGCCGAAGCCCGTCTGGAGCCCCGACACGCCGCAGCCCATCGACTTCTTCGCGGGCTGGGAGGAGATCCCCGACACGCAGCCCTATCCCAACGGCTTCCGGGTGCAGTGGGAGCTGTTCCTGCGCCATGTCGCGGGCGAGCTGCCGGAGTTCAAGTGGAACCTGCTGGCCGCTGCCAAGGGCGTGCAGCTCGCCGAGGCCGGCCTGAAGTCCTGGGCCGAGCGCCGCTGGATCGACCTGCCGAAGCTGGAGGTCTGACCCTGTGCCGACCCTGACCCTGCCGGGCGCCGAGGGGCGCCTGGCGCCCTACACCACGGGCGCGCCACGGGAGTTCCCCGTGGCGAAGCCGCCCTTCCCGCGTATCGCCCTGGCCGCCGCGCATCTGGTGGCCGATCCGCTGGCGGAGCAGGACCCCTGGCTCGACGTGAGGATCGACTGGGACCGCACCATCGCCTTCCGCCGCCACCTCTGGTCGCTGGGCCTGGGCGTGGCCGAGGCGATGGATACGGCGCAGCGCGGCATGGGCCTCGACTGGACGGGGGCGCAGGAGCTGATCCGGCGCTCGCTCGATGCGATGAAGGACGTGCCGGGCGCGGTGATGGCCTCCGGCGCCGGCACCGACCATCTGGCGCCCGGCCCGGATGTCACGGTGGACGACGTGATCCGTGCCTATGAGGAGCAGTGCTCCGCCGTCGAGGGCATGGGCGGGCGCATCATCCTGATGGCCTCCCGCGCCCTGGCCCGGGCGGCGCGCGGGCCGGACGACTATGTGCGCGTCTATGACCGCATCCTGCGGCAGGTGCGGCAGCCGGTGATCATCCACTGGCTGGGCGAGATGTTCGACCCGGCGCTGGAGGGCTACTGGGGCCATCACGACCACTGGAAGGCGATGGAGGTGGCGCTGGAGGTCATCGCCGGCCATGCCGCCAGGGTGGACGGGGTGAAGATCTCCCTGCTCGACAAGGAGAAGGAGATCGCCATGCGCCGCCGCCTTCCCGAAGGCGTGCGGATGTACACGGGCGACGACTTCAACTACGCCGAAACGATCGCCGGGGATTCCGAGGGGCATTCCGACGCGCTGCTCGGCATCTTCGATCCGATCGCCCCGGCGGTGGGCGGCGCGCTGGCCTGCCTGTCGCGCGACGACCTGCAAGGCTTCCACGACATCCTGGCGCCGACCGTGCCGCTCAGCCGGCATATCTTCAAGGCGCCGACCCGGTTCTACAAGACGGGCGTGGTCTTCATGGCCTGGCTGAACGGGCACCAGGACCACTTCACCATGGTCGGCGGGCAGCAGTCGGCCCGCTCCATCGGCCATTTCGCGGAGCTCTTCCGTCTCGCCGACAAGGCCGGTCTGCTGCGCGACCCGGACCTTGCCGCCGCGCGGATGCGGCAGATCCTCGCGGTGCACGGCGTGTCATGAGCATGGCGAAGAGCGATCCCGGACCCCTTTCCCTCAACACCGCCACGGTGAAGGAGCGCTGGGGGCTGGCGGAATGCATCGAGGGCTGTGCCCGGCACGGCATCCCCGGCATCTCCCCCTGGCGCGACGTGCTGCAGGCCATGGGGGTGGAAGAGGCGGCGCGGCAGATCCGCGACGCCGGGCTGACGGTCACCGGCCTGTGCCGCGGCGGCATGTTCACGGCCCCCGACGCGGCGGGGCGGGCCGCCGCCATCGAGGACAACCGCCGCGCCATCGCCGAGGCCCATGCCATCGGCGCCGCCTGTCTCGTGATGGTCTGCGGCGGGCTGCCGCCCGGTTCCCGGGACCTGCCCGGGGCGCGGGAGATGGTGCGGGAGGGGCTGCACGCCATCATGGGCGAGGCGCGCGATGCCGGCGTCACCATCGCGTTGGAGCCGCTGCACCCGATGACCTGCGCCGACCGCTCCGTGCTCGCCACGCTGGGGCAGGCGCTGGATCTCTGCGAGGAGCTGGGGCGCGGCAGCGGCGTGGCGCTGGATGTCTATCATGTCTGGTGGGACCCGGACCTGGCCCGGCAGATGCGGCGCGCCCGGGGACGGATCGCCGCCTTCCACACCTGCGACTGGCTGGTGCCCACCACGGACACGGTCTTCGACCGCGGCCTGCCGGGCGACGGGGTGATCGACATCCCCGCCATCCGCGCCATGGCGGAGGAAGCCGGCTGGCCCGGCGGGGCGGAGGTGGAGATCCTGTCGCGCCGCTGGTGGGCACGCGACCCGGACGAGGTGCTGCCGCTGCTGAAGGAGCGCCACCAGAGCGCCTGCTGACACCCTCCGCACCCCGCCGGGCACGGGGGGGGATGGCCGGTCTTCCGGCGAAGCTGCGGCGCGGGCCCGCGACGGCCCGCGCCCCCCATCAAGAAGAATGCGTTCGGGAGAAACAACGGGAATGTTCATCGCAAGACGCGGCCTCCTGGCCGCCGGGCTGGCCCTTCCGTCCGTGGCCCTTCCGTCCCTGGTGCGCGCCCAGGGCGGCGGCGCCTGGGCCCCCACCCATCCGGTGCGCTTCGTCGTCCCCTTCCCCGCCGGCGGCGCCACCGACGTGGTGGCGCGCGTGCTGGGGGAGCGATTGCAGCAGCGCCTGGGCCAGCCGGTGGTGGTGGAGAACCGCACCGGCTCCGGCGGCAACCTCGGCATGGAGAATGCCGCGCATTCCCCCGCCGATGGCCATACGCTGGTGATGGCGACCATGGGAACGCTGAGCATCAACCAGCATTTGTACCGCAACCTCGGCTTCGATCCGGTGAAGGGCTTCGCCCCCATCTCCATGGCCTTCGGCACGAACCATGTGCTGATCGTCAACCCCGGGGTGCCGGCGCGAACGGCGCAGGAATTCGTGGCGCTGGCGAAGGAGAAGGGCAGCGGCATCAGCTATGGCTCGGCGGGTTCCGGCAGTTCCACCCATATGGTGGCGGAGCTCTTCCGGCTCGCCGCCGGCATCCAGCCGATGCACGTTCCCTATCGCGGCAGCGCCCCGGCCCTGAACGACACGATCGCCGGAACGGTGCAGTTCATGCTGGACCAGCTTCCCTCCGCCCTCGGCCAGATCCAGGCCGGGACGGTGCGCGCCCTGGCGACCACCGGCCCGCGGCGCTCGGCCCTGTTGCCGGAGGTTCCCACCATGGCGGAGATCGGGCTCCCGGCGGCGGAAGCGACCTCCTGGGGCGCGGTCCTCGCTCCCGCCGGGACACCGGCCGCCGCCATCGCCCGCTACAACCAGGCGATCCGCGAGATCCTGGCCGAGCCCGGGGCGCAGGAACGCCTCGCCGCCGCCGGAGCGGACGCGGTTTCCTCCACGCCCGAGGAGCTCGCCGCCACCATCCGGCGGGAAAGCGACAAATGGGGCCGCGTGGTGCAGGAGGCGAGGATCACCGTGAACTGACGGCCCAAAGGGGGTGCCCGGAAGGGGCACCGCTCAGGCCAGATGCGGCAGGTCCTGCGCCCGGACCTCGTGGCGCAGGGGCTCCCCGGACAGGAAGCGCCGGATCTCCTCGATCACCAGCGCCGTCATGCGCTGCGTTTCCGGCCCTTCCGCCCCCGCGATATGCGGCGTCAGGAAGACGTTGGGCAGGTCGTAGAGCGGATGCCCCGGCGGCAGCAGGTCGGGTTCCGTCACGTCGATCACCGCGCTGATCCGCCCGCCCGACAGGGCCTCCACCAGCGCCTCCTGGTCCACGAGGCCGCCCCGCGCCGTGTTCAGCAGCACCGCGCCGTCCCGCATCAGCGCCAGTTCCCGCCGGCCGATCATGCCGCGCGTGGCGGGCAGCAGCGGTGCGTGCAGGCTGACCAGATCGGCCTCGGCGAGCAGGACCTCCAGCGGCCGCGGGGTGGCGCCCAGCCGCACGGCCTCCTCCCCGCCCACGAAAGGGTCGCTCAGCAGCACCCGCAGGTCGAAGGGCCGCAGCAGCTCGATCACCCGCCGCCCGATCCGGGAGGCACCGACGATGCCGACCGACTTGCCGTAATTGCCCAGGCCCGGCGCGAGGTTGCTCCAGGGCTTCGGCGCATCGCGCCGTTCCCGGTACAGCCGGTTGAGGCGGAAGACCTGCTTGTTGGCGAAGAGGATCGCCGCCAGCGTGTATTCCGCCACCGGCAGCGCATTGGCATCGGCGGCATTGACCACGCGGATGCCGCGCTCCCATGTCTCGGGCGCGAGATGCCCCTTCACCGTGCCGGCGAGATGCGCCACCAGCCGCAGGCGCGGCATGGCCTCCAGCGCCGCCCGGTCCAGCCGCGGCGCGCCCCAGCCGGTCACCAGCACCTCCACCTCCGGCAGGAGCGGTGCCAGCGCGGGGTCGTCGAAGCGGCGTACGGGTTCGGGCAGCAGGACATCCAGCAGTTCCCGCAGTTGCGCGTGCTGCGCGGCGGAGACGGTTTCGGGATTGCGGCCCGGGTCATAGGCCAGCAGGGCAGCGGGTCCGCTCATGATTCCTCCCCAGGTTCTCCTGCCGCAATGCAGCAAAAGTAACCAGACATTTACGAAGCATCCCGGGCGTGGATTATCCACCTCATCCCTTTGCCTGCAAGCTATCCGCCGTTGATGCTTGACATGCCGTGGTGCGGTAGTAACCTTCCAGTTACCAAAAAGCGGCAGCCGGCCGCCTCCGAACCCGCGCCGACGGCATGGTTCCCGGACACGGCCCCGAGGCGTGTTGTCCCGGAAGCCGACCCGAAGTGGGCGAGAACGGCGCCGGATAAGGGGAGGACAAGTCCATGGCGGATCTCGCGCGGCGCGACCTGGGTCGGCTGGCCCTGGGCGGCGGCCTTGCCCTGATGGGCGGCACGCTGGCGGGCGGCCGTTCCGCCGGGGCGGCGGAAACGAGGATGGCGGTGCAATGGTTCGGCGCCAGCGACCGCGCCCGCCGCACCTTCGCGGTGATCGAGCTCTTCGAGAAGCGCCATCCCGGCCTCAAGATCAATGGCCAGTACGGCAACTCCACCGACTACTTCCAGAAGATCAACACGCAGATCGCCGGCCGCAACGGGCCGGACGTCTTCCAGCTCGAACCCAACAGCCTGTCCGACTATGCGCGGCGCGGCGCGCTGCTGCCGCTGGAGCCGATGCTGGGCAAGACCATCGACGTGTCGGGCATCGACCCTTCGATGCTCGACCTCTGCCGCGTGGACGGCAAGGTCTATGGCATGGGGCTCGGCCTGAACTCCTTCGCCATGCTCTATGATTCCGAGGTCTTCGCGCGCACCGGCCTGACGCCGCCGGACGAGAAGACCAGCTGGGACGACTATGTCCGCCTTTCGGTGGAGCTGACCAAGGCGGCCAAGCAGGAGAACTGGTGGGGTTCCGCCGATATCAGCCGGAACCAGCAGGCGCTGACCGTCTGGCTGCGCCAGCATGGCATCGATCTCTTCACGGCGGAGGGCAAGCTCGGCCTCACCCCGGAGCTGGCGGCGGAATGGTTCGCCTTCTGGGACAGGCAACGCAAGGCCGGCGGCTGCATCACGCCCGACATCGCCTCGCAGGACGTGAACTCCATCCAGTCCATGCCGCTGGTCACCAAGAATGCCGGCATGGCGCTGATGTTCTCCAACCAGCTCGTCGCGACGCAGGAGGTCGTGCCGTTCAGGCTGGGCATGACCACCTTCCCGCATGGCGGCCCCGGCGCGAAGCCGGGGCATTTCTACCGCCCCGCACTGATCTGGTGCCTTTATGGCCGCGGCCGCAACACGCAACTTGCGGCGGAGTTCGTGAACTTCTTCCTCAACGATCCGGAGGCGGTGAAGATCCTGGGCGTCGAGCGTGGCGTGCCGATGGCCAAGGCATCGCGCGAGCTCGTCCTGCCGACGCTGAACGAGATGGAGCGCCGCACGGTGGAGTACGTCAACCTCCTGGCCGACAAGGTGGGCCCCTATCCGCCCGCCATGCCGGTGAACGCGCAGCAGTTCGGCCAGTTCCTGCGCAACGCCGCCGACGAGTTCGCCTTTGGCCGGATGGATGCGAAGCAGGCCGCCGCGAAGCTGGTCAGCGACACGAACGCCATCCTGTGACGAACGCGGACCTGCACGCGGCCATCCGCGGGAACCCGCTGGGCACCCGCGCCGATGCCGCCCACCTGCTGCTCGACCTGAACGCGCCGCTGCGGCCCTGCTTCAGCCCGGGGCGCGCGCAGGTGCGGCTGGGGCTGGACAGCGCGCATTTCGACCGCAAGGCCGAATGGTTCGAGGGCTATGCCCGCCCGCTCTGGGGCCTCGCGCCCTTCGCGGCGGGCGGCGGCGATTTCGACGGCTGGTCCCTGTTCCGGGAGGGGCTGGCGAGCGGCAGCGACCCCGCGCATCCGGAATACTGGGAGGCCGTCACCGACCACGACCAGCGCTCGGTGGAGATGGCGGCGCTGGGCTTCGCCCTGGCCCTGGTGCCCGAGCATCTGTGGGAGCCGCTGCCGGAAACCGCGAAGCGCAACCTCGCCACCTGGCTCGGCGGCGTGCAGCGCGTCGCCATGGCCGACAACAACTGGCACTTCTTTCCGGTCATGGCGGGGCTGGGCATGGAGCGCGTCGGCCTGCCGGTCGACGAGGCTTCCCGCGACCGGCACTTGGCACGGATCGAGGAATTCTACCTCCGCGACGGCTGGTACGGCGACGGGGCCGGCGGCCATATCGACCACTACAACGGCTTCGCGCTGCAGTTCTATGGCCTCGCCTATGCCGCCCTGGCCGGCGGGCGCGACCCGGAGCGCGCCGCCCGCTACCGCGACCGTGCGGTCGCCTTCGCCCGGGGCTTCCGCCACTGGTTCGGCGATGACGGCGCCACGCTGGCGATCGGCCGTTCGCTGACCTACCGCTTCGCCACCGCCGCCTTCTGGGGCGCGCTGGCCTATGCCGGGGTGGAGGCGCTGCCCTGGGGCGTGATCCGCGGGCTCTGGGCACGGCAGATCCGCTGGTGGCTGCAACAGCCGATGCTGGACGAGGCCGGGCGGATGCGCGTCGGCTATCGCTGGCCGAACCTGCTGATGAGCGAGAACTACAATTCCCAGGGCTCGCCCTACTGGGCCTTCAAGGCCTTCCTGCCGCTCGCCCTGCCGGACACGCATCCCTTCTGGCAGGCCGAGGAGGCGCCGCACCCGGACGCGGACGGCGTGACCCTGATCCCCGGGGCCTTCATGCTGGTGCGGCGCCAGGGCGGCGACGTCACCGCCCTGCCCGCCGGGCCCAGCCACGACAACATGCGCGGCGGCACGGAGAAATGCGCGAAATTCGCCTATTCCACGCATCTCGGCCCCTGCCTGGAGGCGGCGCGCTGGATCCACAATGGCGCCTGCGGCGACAACATCCTGGCCGTCAGCACGGATGAGCGGGACTGGCACATCCGCCGCGACATCCCCGCCCGCCGCCTCGGCCGGGACTGGATCGAGACCGGCTGGTCGCCGCTGGCGGGGGTGGAGGTCACGACGCTCCAGTTCTTCAGCGAGGGCTGGGAGATCCGCCTGCACGACCTCCTCACCGACTGGGACGTCGCGACCCTGGAATCAGGCCATGCGGTGCCCTGCCGCGTCCGCTCCCGCAAGCGGCCGGGCGGCTCCGTGCTGGACCTCCTGTCGGAAGGCGGAATCCTGCTGCAGGTGGGGGAGGCGGCGGCGAGCGCGATCCTGGACCCCCTCGGCCGGCGGCGGAGCGGGGCGATGGATGTCATGGCCAATACCAGCCTGATGTTCCCGCAGGCCGCCGTGCCGGTGCTGGGCGGCCGCCTCCCGCCCGGCCGGCACCTGCTGGCCACGGCGGTGCGGGCGGAGCGGCAGGCGGGGATGGCGTTTCCGCTCCCCGCCTGGGACCGGATCGCGGCCCTGGCCGCCGGGGCCGGCTGGGATGCGGCACGGGGCGTGGAACCGGGTCCGCTGCCCGGGCCGGCTCAGTCGCTGCGGACCGACAACCGCGTCCCGGACCCGGTCCTGGCGATGTG
>NZ_BDLP01000032.1:0-25308 GCF_001950415.1 Roseomonas sp. TAS13 | reverse complement strand
CCGAGGGGGCGAGGTTCGCCAGTTCCAGCAGGCGCTCCAGCAGCCTCTCCGGCAGGGGGTCGCGGCGGAAATGGCGCACGTCACGCCGCCAGCGGAACAGGGCCCGCAGATCCGCCCGGAAGGCTTCGTCGAAACGCGGCGCATCGGCTTTCGGCATGGCAAGGCTTCTACGCCCTTCGCCCCAGCGCCTCCAGGAAGCCGCGCGTCAGACCACCGGCACGTCCCGCATCCCGCCATGGCGTGCGACCAGCCGGGCGATGACGGGGCCGAGCAGGATCACGATCACCAGCCGGACCGCCTGGAGGGCCATGACGAAGGACAGGTCCACCTGGCTGGAGGCGGCGATGACCGCCACGGAATCGATGCCGCCCGGGCTGGTGGCGAGGTAGGCGGTCAGCGGGTCGATGCCCACCAGATGCGTCAGCATCGCCGCCAGCCCGCCGCAGAAGCCCATCAGCAGCAGGATCGAGACGGCGATGCGCGGCATGGCGCGCAGTGCATGCATCAGCACGCTGCGGGTGAAGCTGAGGCCGATGCGCCAGCCCAGCACCGTGTAGCTGATGGCCAGGAGCCATTCGGGAAGCTGGATGTCCAGCAGGCCGGTGGCATGCAGCGCCGCCCCGGCCAGCATCGGCACCAGAAGCGGCCCGGCCGGGATGCGCGACCACTGCCCCAGGAAGCCGCCGCCGAAGGCCAGCAGCAGCGTGCCGACGAAGGAGAAGGGATCGAGCGGCGGGAACCAGGCGACGGCCTGCACCGGCGCCCCGGAGGTGTCCACCCAGATCCGCGCGATGAGCGAGGCCGCGATCGCCACGAAGGCCACCCGCAGATACTGCATGAAGGCCACCAGCCGGGCATCGGCGCCGAAGGCCTGGGCCATCAGCACCATGGCCGAGGCGGCACCCGGGGTGGAGCCCCAGACCGCGGTGGTGCCCGGCAGCACGCCCCAGCGGCTCATCAGGAAGCCCAGCACGCTGCTCGCCGCCAGGGTGGACAGCACCACGCCCAGGAAGAGCGGCCAGTCGGACAGGAAGGTCTGGATGATCCCGGCGGTGATGGAGACCGCCACCAGCGCGCCGACGACGCCCTGCACGCCGGTGAAGGCGAATTTCGGCATGCGCAGCGAGGCGCCGCCCACCGCCACCAGGATCGCCGCCACCATGGGGCCGAGCAGCAGGGAGGCCGGCAGGCCGGTGGTCATCAGCGCGGCGGAAAGCAGCACCGAGAGGAGCAGGAGGATCACCCAGGAGGCGGGCACCGGCAGCCGGCTCAGCAGGCCCTTGGCGGCGGGAGGGGGAACCTGCTGGCGTGTCACGTCGGGTGAGCCTTTTCTTTTTCGTCTCGCCCCCGCCCTGCGGGCGGGCGGGGGGCCGGTCCGGCCTACTCCACCGTCACCGCCTTGGCGAGGTTGCGCGGCTGGTCCACGTCGGTGCCCTTCAGCACGGCGACGTGATAGGCCAGCATCTGCACCGGGATCGCGTGCAGGATCGGTGCCACGAAGGGATCGACCGTCGGCAGCACGACCACGCGCTCGGCGAAGCGGCGCAGCACCGGGGCCCCTTCCGCATCGGTGAAGGCGATGATCCGCCCGCCGCGCGCCGCCGCCTCCTGGAGGTTGGAGGCCGTCTTCTCGAAGAGCGGTCCACCGGGGCAGAGGGCGATCACCGGCACGGCGGGATCGATCAGCGCGATCGGCCCGTGCTTCATCTCGCCCGCCGCATAGCCCTCGGCATGGATGTAGGAGAGCTCCTTGAGCTTCAGCGCCCCTTCCATGGCGATGGGGAAGAGCGAGCCGCGCGCCAGGTAGAGCACGTCCCGCGCCTTTGCCACCTCGGCGGCCACGGCCTCGATTTCGCTGGAATCCTCCAGCAGCCGCGCGGCGTGTTCCGGCACTTCCAGAAGCGCCGCGGTCAGCCGCGTCTCCTCCTCGGCGGAGAGCGTGCCGCGCGCCCGGGCGAAGCCGATGGCCATGCAGGCCAGCACCGAGAGCTGCGCGGTGAAGGCCTTGGTCGAGGCGACGCCGATCTCCGGCCCAGCCACGGTCAGCAACGTGGCATCGGCGTCGCGCGACATGCTGCTTTCGGGCACGTTGACCACGGCGAGGGCAGACTGCCCCTGTCCACGCAGCAGGCGCATGGCGGCGAGCGTGTCCGCCGTTTCGCCGGACTGCGAGACGAAGAGCGCCGCGCCGCCTTCCGGCACCGGCGGATCGCGGTAGCGCAGTTCGCTCGCCACGTCGGAATCCACCGCCAGCCGCGCCAGGGATTCGATCCAGTAGCGCCCGACCTGCGCCGCCAGGAAGGCGGAACCGCAGCCGGAGAGCCAGAGGCGCGGCAGGCGCACCGGGTCGAAGGGCAGCACGGGCAGCGCCACGGCGCGGGAGCCGGGATCGACATACTGGTGGAGCGTGTCGCCGATCACCACCGGGTGCTCGTGCAGCTCCTTCTCCATGAAGTGGCGGTAGTTGCCCTTGCCCACCGCGGCGCCGGAGAAGGCGGTGACCTTCACCGCGCGCTCGGCCGGCCGGTCCTGGACATCGAAGAACCGCGCGTCCCGGTCGGAGACGGCGACCCAGTCGCCTTCCTCCAGATAGGCGATGCGGCGGGTCAGCGGCGCCAGCGCCAGGGCATCGGAGCCGACGAACATCTCGCCCTCGCCATAGCCTACGGCCAGCGGCGCGCCCTGCCGCGCGGCCAGCAGCTTGTGCGGGTGCCCGGCGAAGATGGCGGCCAGGGCGAAGGCGCCCCGCACCCGCTTCAGCGCGCCGGAGAAGGCCTCCTCCGGCTCCTGCCCTTCCGCCAGGTTGCGGTCCAGCAGCCGGGCGAAGGTCTCGGTGTCGGTCTCCGTCTCGAATTCGGCGCCCTGCGCCTCCAGCTCGGCGCGCAGCTCGGCATGGTTCTCGATGATGCCGTTGTGCACCACGGAGACACGCTTCGTGCCGTGCGGATGCGCGTTGCGCTCGGTCGGCGCGCCATGCGTGGCCCAGCGCGTGTGGCCGATGCCGGTGCGCCCTTCCAGCGGCTCGCGCTCCAGCACATGGGCGAGGTTCACCAGCTTGCCCTCGGCCCGGCGCCGGTCGATATGGCCGTTGACCAGCGTGGCGATGCCGGCGCTGTCATAGCCACGGTACTCCAGGCGCCGCAGCGCCTCCAGCAGGCGCGGGGCGGCGTCCTGCTGCCCCACCACACCGACGATGCCGCACATGTCCTAGCGCTTCTCCCTGCGCCCCGTGGCGCGCGACCGGGCGGCGCGGAATTCCGCGGCGCGACCGGGTTTCTCTTCCTGCCGGGCCCGGCCGAAGACCATGGCATCCGGCGCCACATCCGCCGTCACCGTGCTGCCGGCCGCGACAAAGGCGCCGTCCCCCAGGGTGAGCGGCGCGACCAGCGTGCTGTTGGAGCCGATGAAGCTGCCCGCCCCGATGCGGGTGGGATGCTTGGCGAAGCCGTCGTAGTTGCAGGTGATGGTGCCGGCCCCGATATTGGCGCCCGCCCCGATCGCGGCGTCGCCCAGATAGGCGAGATGGTTCGCCTTGGCGCCCTCGCCAAGCACGGCGTTCTTCAGCTCGACGAAATTGCCGACATGGGCGCGGCGTTCCACCACCGTGCCGGGGCGCAGACGGGCGAAGGGGCCGATCACCGCCCCCTGCCGCAGGGTGCAGCCCTCCAGGTGGGAGAAGGCGCGGATCTCGACCTCGTCCTCCACGCGCACGCCCGGACCGAAGACCACGTCCGGCCCCACGGTGACGTCGCGGCCCAGCACCGTGTCGTGGCAGAGCGTCACGCTTTCCGGCCGGATCAGCGTGGCGCCGTTCTCCATGGCGGCGAGGCGCAGGCGCCCCTGCACCGTGGCCTCGGCCCCGGCCAGTTCGGCGCGGCTGTTCACGCCCCGGCACTCGGCCTCGCTGCCCTCCACCGCCACGGCGCGGCGGCCATCGGCGCGGCACAGGGCGACGAGGTCGGTCAGGTAGTATTCCCCGGCGGCGTTGTCGTTGCGAACCCGGCGCAGCCAGGGGAACAGGTCCGTGCCGGCGGCGCAGACCACCCCGGCATTGCACAGGTTGACCGCACGCTCCGCCTCGGTGGCGTCCTTGAACTCGACGATGCGGGCGATGCCGCCATCGGGATGCGGCAGCACGCGGCCATAGCGCGCCGGATCGGCCGGGCGCATGGCCAGCAGGGCGAGGTCCGCCCCCTCCCGCCGCGCCGCCTGCAGGCGGCGCATGGTCTCGCCGGCGATCAGCGGGTTGTCGGCATAGAGGACGGCGACATCGCCCTCGAATCCCTCCAGCACCGTGGCGGCCTGCAGCGCCGCATGGGCAGTGCCCAGGCGCTCCTCCTGCACCACGCAGGGATAGGGGTCGGCGAGGTCGGCCACCGCCTGCATGTCCGGCCCGATGACCACCACGATATGGTCGAAGGCTTCCTCGCAGGCGGCGATCAGGTGGCTGAGCATGGGTCGGCCCGCCAGCGGGTGGAGGGCCTTGGAGAGGCTCGAACGCATCCGCGTCCCGAGACCGGCGGCGAGAAGAATGGCGGCGGAGGGCATCTTGGCCCATGGACCTAGCCCCCGCCCCCCGTCCCGTCCAGCGCCAGGGGGCGTTCCGGGGCGTCCGGGGTTTTCAAACCTTGTTGCCGGCTGTGACGGACCTCCGGTGGCAGCCCGCGGGGAAGATCCTCCGGCCCAGGCTCCGCCGCGCCACGGGACCCGGCACGCGCATGGCGGCGGGCGCATGGCAGCGGCGGGCCCTGGCGTCGAGACGCGCCCTCCCCGCCCGGCTAGGCTCGGCCGCATGGAACGCATCTGCCTTCTCGACCTCGACGGCACGCTGATCGACAGCGCGGCCGATATCCGCGACGCGCTGAACCGGCTGATGGCCCGGCGCGGCCTGCCCGGCTTCGCCATGCCGGAAGTCCACCGCATGATCGGCGACGGCGTGGCGGTGCTGGTGCGGCGGGCGCTGGAGGCACGCGGCCAGGCCTTCGACCCCGCGGCCCTGGCCGAGTTCGTGCCTGATTACGAGGCGCATGCGAACGAACAGACGGCGCCTTTCGCGGGCGTGCCGGAGGTGCTGGCCGAGCTGCGCCGGGAGGGCTGGCGGCTCGCGGTCTGCACCAACAAGCCGGTCGCGGCGGCGCGGCTGATCCTGGAGCATCTCGGCCTCGCGCCCCTGGTCGATGCGCTGGCGGGCGGCGACAGCTTCCCGGTGCGCAAGCCCGATCCGGGCCACCTGCTGGGCACGCTGCGGTTGATGGGCGTGACGGCGGAGGGGTCCGCCCCACCGGGTGTGGTCATGGTGGGCGACCATACCAACGACATCCGCTCCGCGCGCGGCGCCGGGGCGGCGCCGGTCTTCGCGGCCTGGGGCTATGGCCTGCCGGAGATGGCCGATGGCGCCCCGGTGGCCGCGAGCCCGGCCGACCTGCCGGCGCTGCTGGCGCGGATCGGCGGCCGGGACTGACCGCCAAGGGGCTGTCCTCCATGGGGCGGAGACGCCCGGCAGCGTGATCCGCCGCAAGGACGGATCGGGCTGCCTCCGCGGCCTGGAATCAGCGGCGGGAGGCCGCGGAAGGCATCTCGCCGATCCGCACGAGGCTGATCGTGGTCTGCCCGAACCAGCGGTTGGGGACCTCCAGCCGCACCGGCAGGACCGGGCCGCCGGGATGGACCTCGGCGAGCCAGGCATCGCCCTCCTGTGGGCGCTGGCGTTCGGCCGGGCCGTCGTCCAGCTTGAAGCCATGGGTCAAGCGGCCGCTGAAATGGCAGTGCAGTGCCCGGCCCGGCCAATCGCCCGAAAGCATCTCCCAGCCCAGGGTGCGAGCGGAAAGCACGCTGCGGCGCCGCCCGTCGAAGACGGCCGCCTGGGCCTCGCACCGCCCGCTGTCCCGCACCTGGCGGAGCAGTGCCGCCACCGCGCTCAGGCTATCCATGGTGCCGCGCCGGGCCTCGGCGGGCACGGGCTCCCGCTCATCCGCATCCAGGGGCGGCAGCAGTTGCCGCAACACCGGCTGCCCGTCCACGTAGTCCAGCACCGTGCTGCGCTGCTCCCCGCCCCAGACACCCTGGGCGACATAGCGCCGGGGCTGCGGCCGGCCGTCGGCCCAGGCCCCGCTGGCCCGGGTGGTCATGGTGCCGCTGCGAAAAAGCGCGGCCACGCCACGCATATGGGTGCGGAGTTCCAGGACATACCCACCGGTGGAATCGGCCGGGTCGAAGCTAGCCTCGACATCCATCACGGTCAGCCCGGCGGCGCGGACCACGTAGCTGGCCCGGACGGGCTCGGCCCGCGCCTGGGCGGTGGACAGGGCGGGAAGAAGCATCAGGGCGGCCAGGAGAAGCGCCCGGCGACCCGGCAACGGCCCGCCCCCGGAGAAACCCGGGGGCGGGCCGTTGCCGGGACGGGGCGCGCGCAGGAAGACGGGGCCTGTCCGCATCCAGAAGCCTCCGGTGGCGAGCCCTTGCATATCGTACGCCTTCCCCCCGTTGACACCCCTGGCGAGGGAGGATAGTTGAGCGCCCACAGCCTGGGTGCGTAGCTCAGCGGGAGAGCACTGCCTTCACACGGCAGGGGTCACAGGTTCAATCCCTGTCGCACCCACCAGGCTGGCTCCTCATGACATTCCGATGCCGAATTCCCATCACCGGAATGGGTTGGCCGCCACCATGGATGTTTCGGCGGGCGTCCCGGCCATCGGCGCCTCCGCGATCCCGGCACAGCGCTGCGCCGCGACCTGCGCCAGATAGGCATTCCGGTCGGTCAGGGCCTTTCCTTCCTTGCCGCTCGCATTCTGGAAATCCATCCCGAACCACAGCACGGGGATGAAGGCGCCAGCCACGCCCATGGCGATGTTCTGGCCGACCTTCGCACCATCCTCGCGTCCCAGCTCCGTGATCTGGCTGTTGTTGGCCGTGATCTCGGCGCGTATGGCCGCGCAGTCCATGGCCTTGTCCTTGTCCTGCACGAGCGCCACGGGATTCGGCGCGCGGCCGGCACAGGCGGCCAGCAGCAGGGCCAGACAGCAGGGAAGGACGAGGCGCATCGGCGAGACCTTTGCCAGGGAAGGATGGCAAAGGCTTACATTGCGAATTCATAACAATCCGTTGCCGCAACCGGACCGAGAAAGCCGGAATTTTCGCGGTCCGGCATCAATCCCAGGCGGACAGGATATCCGCCATCCGGGCTGTCTCCACCTGCTGTCCGTAGCGTTCCCGGTAGAGCGCCAGCAGCGCGTCATGCGTCCGGTCGGAGGACGAGCAGAGCGCATCCGTCGGCAGCACCACGCGGTAGCCACGATCCACCGCGCCCAGCACCGCGGCCAGGACGCAGACGTCGGTTTCGACCCCGGTGATCACCAGCGTGTCCACGTCACGGGCACGCAGCCTTTCCTCCAGCTCCGTCCCGCTCCAGGGCGAGTACACCGTCTTGTCCAGGACCTCGGCGGGCGGGACGAAGCGCGCGAGTGGCGGCAGCAGGTCGATGGCCTCGGGCGGCAGGGCATCCAGCCGCATCTCCGGCCAGCGCTCGTAGTAGCGCCGCCAGGTCCCCCGCCCCTCGCGCGGCGAGCGCAGCGGGATGAAGCGGGTGAAGACCGTCCGCTCCGCATGGCGCTCGGCCAGCGCCTCCACGGCAGGCAGGACGCGCTCCATCCACGGCGTCTCCCAGGGGCTGCCCTGCGAGAAGAGGTTCTGCATGTCCACGCAGAGATGCAGGCAGTGGCCGCCGAGCGGCCCGAAACGCAACCCGTCCTGCGCCTGTGTGATGCCTGTCTGTTCCATGCGCCTTGATCCTCCCGCCGTTCCGAACGGGCGAAAGGGCGAGAGGATGCAGGCGGGCCGGTAGGACGCGCTCCGCCTGGGGGCCGGAGGGCCTATTCCGGCCCCGGCCCTTCCGCCTTTCCTTCCGGCACGTTGCGGCGCAGCTCCTCCAGCCAGGCCTCGGCATTGCCGTCGGAGGGTGCGCGCCAGTCGCCGCGCGGCGAGAGCGAGCCGCCCGCCACCACCTTCGGCCCGTTCGGCATGGCGGAGCGCTTGAACTGGCTGAAGGCGAAGAAGCGGCGCAGGAAGACCTCCAGCCAGTGCCGGATCTCCGGCAGCGCATAGGCCCTGCGCGCCTCCTCCGGGAAGCCCGGCGGCCAGCGCCCCGCCCCGGCATCGGCCCAGGCGCGCAGGGCGAGAAAGGCGATCCTGGAGGGCCGGAACCCATAGCGCAGCGTGTAGAACAGGTTGAAGTCCTGCAGCGCATAGGGGCCGACCTTGGCCTCCGTGCTCTGGATCGCCTGCCCTTCCGTGGCGGGGATCAGCTCCGGCGAGATCTCGGTGTTCAGGATCGAGCCCAGCGTCTCCCCCACCGCCGCGTCGAACTGTTTGGAGGCGATCACCCAGCGGATCAGGTGCTGGATCAGCGTCTTCGGCACGCCGCCATTGACGTTGTAGTGCGACATCTGGTCGCCGACGCCATAGGTGCACCAGCCCAGCGCCAGCTCCGAGAGGTCGCCCGTGCCGAGCACGATGCCGTCATGCAGGTTGGCGGCGCGGAACAGGTAGTCCGTGCGCAGCCCCGCCTGAACATTCTCGAAGGTGATATCGTAGACCGGCTCGCCACGCGCGAAGGGGTGGCCGAGATCGCCCAGCATCTGCCGCGCCGCCGGGCGGATATCGAGCTCGTGCGCCGTGACGCCCAGCGATTCCATCAGCCGGTGCGCGTTGGTCTTCGTCCCCGCGCTCGTGCCGAAGCCCGGCATCGTATAGGCGATGATATCCGTGCGCGGCCGTTCCAGCAGGTCGAAGGCCTTGGCCGCGACGATCAGCGCCTGGGTGGAATCGAGCCCGCCCGAGACGCCGATGACGAGGCGCCTGATGCGGGCCTCGCGCAGCCGCTGCACCAGCCCCGAGACCTGGATGTTGTAGGCCTCATAGCAGTCCTGGTTCAGCCGCGCCGGATCGGCGGGCACGAAGGGGAAGCGCTCCACCGCCCGTTCGAAGCCCAGGTCACCCTCCGGCGCCTCCAGCCGGAAGCCGATGCGGCGGAAGGGCCGTCCGTGGCGGCGGCGGTTGTCGTCGAAGGTGCCCTGGCGCGCCCGCTCCTGCCGCAGCAGGTCGAGGTCCACATCCGCCACCGCCATCTGGTCGCCGGCGGGGAAGCGGTCGCTCTCGCGTAGCACCGCGCCGTTCTCGAAGATCGAGACCTGCCCGTCCCAGGCCAGGTCGGTGGTGGATTCCCCCACCCCCGCCGCGGCATAGACATAGGCGGCGAGGCAGCGCGCCGACTGGCTCTGCGACAGCAGCCGCCGCGTCTCGGCCTTGCCCACGGTGATGTTGCTGGCGGACAGGTTGGCCAGCACGGTGGCCCCGGCCAGGGCGCCCTCGGTGCTGGGCGGCAGCGGCACCCAGACGTCCTCGCAGATCTCGGCATGCACCACGAGGCCGGGCAGGTCCTCGGCGGCGAAGAGCAGGTCCGGCCCGAAGGGCGCCTCCAGCCCCGCCACCGCGATCGTGCCGCCCTCTGTACCGAGGCCCGAGGCGAAGTGCCGGCGCTCGTAGAATTCGCGGTAGTTCGGCAGGTGGATCTTCGGCACCACGCCCAGCAGCCGCCCGTGCTGGATCGCCAGGGCGCAGTTGTAGAGCCGCCCTTCGTGGCGCAGCGGCGCCCCGATCAGCAGCAGCGGCATCAGCCCGGCGGATTCGCGCACCAGCCGCGCCACCGCCGTCTCCACCGCCTCCAGCACCGCATCCTGCAGCAGCAGGTCGTCGATGGCGTAGCCGGACAGGCAGAGCTCCGGGAAGACCGCCACCGCCACGCCCCGCGCGTCGCAGCGGTGCGCGAGGTCCAGCAGGGCATCGGCGTTGCGGGCCGGGTCGGCGGCATGGGCGCGGCCGCTGCAGGCGGCGATGCGGGCGAAGCCGTGCCGGTAGAGGGAAAGGAAGCTCATGCCACGCCCGCCCCATCCCGCTGCAAGGACCGGGGCCCCGGTTCATGGCAATGGATCACGGGCATGGCGGCGTCTCCGGCAGGAAGCGTCCATCCGCGGCGGGAAGCAGGGACGGACGGAAGAGACTTGGCGTCGATCGGCCCGCCCGGCAAGCGCGCAGGCCCGCTGGGTCGCACCGTACCGGGCCGGGGTCTCCCACCGGCCGGGCATCCCCGGCCCCGGGGAGTGGCGCCTCAGCGTGCCGGGGCCGCCCCCTGCCCTGCCCCACGGCTCGCCCCATGGCCCGCCGGGCGCAGCTCGTCCGGGGTCAGGGTGCCGTCGCCGTTCCGATCGGCCATGCGGAAGAAGGCCTGCGCCACCGGCTGGAGTTCCGCCCGGGTCACGCGCCCATCGCCATTGGCATCGGCGGCGCGGAACAGCGCCTCGGCCCGGGCTTCCATGGCGGGTGGCACGGGCCGGTCGGCACGCCGGCCTCCGGCGGCGCGCTGGCTGGTCACATAGACGCGCAGCTCCTCCCGCGTCACGGCGCCGTCATGGTCGGCATCGATCGCGGCGAAACGGGTGGAAAGCGCGGACCAGGCCTCGTCCCAGGTCACCCGGCCGTCGTGATTGGAATCGGCCTCGGCGAAGATCCGCGCCATGCCGTGCGGCACCCGGCCTGTGGTGGGGGCCTGCCGGGATTGGGGGGCCGCCTGGGGCGCGGGGGCCGGGGCCTGGCTGGCGCCCTGGGCCAGCACGGGGCTGGCCAGGGGCAGGCCGAGCAGCGCGCCCAGCACGAAAGCGGGCCAGTGGTTCCGGGCCGGGGTGGCGGTGGTGGAGGTCATGGCGGCGTGTCCTGGTCCCCATGGGAAAGTGCCGCCAATTGGGGTGGGAATGTAACGGGGCCATGGGCCGCCGCGTGAGGAAGAGTGACGAAGTCCCGTTCCTCCTCCGCGCGGCGGGTCCGGGAACCTACCAGCGGTTCCAGGGATCGTTCCGGCGCCGGTCCGCGTCCTGCCAGCGGCGCTGCTGTTCCCAGCGCTGGCGCATGTCCTGCTCGCGGCGCCATTCCGCCTCGCGCCGCCGCTGCATGGTGTCATCGCGCTGGCGCTGCGTGTCGCGCCATTGCCGCTCCTCGATCCGGCGGCGGTCCATCTCGACACGGCGCCGGTCCTGCTCGACCCGCTGGCGCTGCTGCTCGGCCTGGATGCGCGCGCCTTCCTGCAACAGGCGCTGCCCCGCATCGGCGGGCTGCGCCCGGGCCGGCGCGGTCATGCTCAGAAGGGCCGGGGCCAGGAACAGAGCCGGCAGAAGCCTGGCAAGAATTCGGCGTCGCATCATGGTGGCGTTCCTCCCACTTCCTGAACGACCGGGAGGAAGACTTGCTGCCTCCCATGGCAAGGCCGGGGCGATGCCGTGGTGGAACCATGGCGCGGAAGCGGGACCGGGCACGTGGCCCGGCCCGCACCGGGCGGCGTCACCCGCGCGGCGGCGTGCCCGGCTCGCCCAGGTCCCAGTACATGCCGGCGAAGCCGGCGATGCCCTCGCGCAGCGTGGCCGGCAAGGCGTGCTCGTCCGGCCCGTGCTGCTTGCAGCCGTTGTAGGAGTGCGGGACCCAGACCAGCGGCACGCCCAGCGCATCCACGAAGACATCGCCCGGCAGCCCGCCGGAGGTGTTGGGGATCACCTGCACCCGGCTGCCCAGCGCGCTTTCCATGCTCGCCTTGGCCCAGCGCACCCAGGGATGGTCCGGGTCGGTGCGGCTGGCCGGCATGCGGAGCCCGGCATTCTCGATGCCGATCTCCGGGAAGCCGTGCGCGTCCAGGTGACGCCGCAACGTGGCCTCGAAGCCCTTCGGGTCCGTATCCACCGTGTAGCGGATCTGGCAGGTGGCCGTCGCCCAGGGCGCCACGGCATTCACCGGGTTCTCCGGACGCCCCGAGAGCATCGCCAGCACGATGAAGGAGTTCCAGCCGTAGATCTTCTCGGCGGAGGTCAGGCCGGGCTCGCCCCAGCCCTCGACGATCGCCGCCGCCTCGCCCGCGCCGCCCACCGGGCAACCCTCCAGCACGCGCCGGATGGCGGGGGGCACCGTCTCCCCGGCCAGCCAGCCGCGCACCAGGATCTTGCCGTTGCGGTCGCAGATGCTGGCCAGGGCATGGGCCAGCACCACCGCCGGGTCATTCGTCAGCCCGCCCCAGTGGCCGGAATGTACGCCGCCCTGGCGGAAGCGCGCCACGAGGTCGAAATGCCAGGTGCCGCGCGTGCCTGTGGCGATGGTGGGCAGACCCGGTTCCACGCGCGGCCCGTCCGAGGCGATCAGCACGTCGGCCGCCAGGGCCTCCCGGTTCGCGAAGACGAAGTCGCGCAGCCCGGCCGAGCCGCGTTCCTCGCAGGTCTCGATCAGCACCTTCACGTTGAAGCCGAGCCTGCCGCCGCGCTCCGCCAGCACCGCCTCCAGCGCCGAAAGGTTCAGCGCGTGCTGGCCCTTGTTGTCCACCGTGCCGCGCCCGTACCAGCGCCCGTCGCGCTCGGTGAGGGTCCAGGGCTTCAGCCCCTCCGACCACTGCTCGTCCAGCCCGTGCACCGTGTCGCCATGGCCGTAGAGCAGCACGGTCGGCCGCGACGGGTCCTCGATCCGCTCCGCCGTCAGGATCGGTCCGAAGCCTTCCGCCGGGTTGTCGTGGATGCCGACCGCGAAGCCCATCCCTTCCAGCCAGGGGCGCAGCGCCGCCTCCAGGTAGCGGCGGCAATCCGCCGCATGGGCGGGGTCCTGCGAGGTGGAGGGGATCGCCACCAGCGCGGCCAGGCGGTCCCGGAAGCCTCGGTCGAAATATTCGCGCGCGCGGTCCAGCGCGCCCTGCCGCGTCGCCATGGCCAGACTCTCCTGCGGTTCCCGGGAAAACAGGCCGCAGGTTGCGACGAGGGAGCGGCGAAGGAAAGACCCGCGCCGATCTTCGCCCCGGCGCCGGGGCGGACCGCGCCTAGCGCGTCCGGCTGGGTGCCCCGCCATCGCCGCCGGACGCGCCGGCCGCGAACAGCGCCGCCGCGGCGGCGAGCGGCACGAGGCTCAGCAGGGGCATGGCGCTGCCGCTTTCCGGCTCTGCCTCCCCGGGGGAGCGGAGCCCCGCCGGGGCGGCGGGCAGCGCGGCGGGCGGGCGGGCGGCCAGCCGGGGCGGGGCGCTGCGGGGCGCCACGACCACGCCGGAGCCGGAAGGCACCACGACGGTCTTCACGCTCTGGGCCAGGGCCGGCGGGGGCAGCGCCAGAAGGACGGCACAGGCCGCCAGCAGCGGCGGGATCGCGGTCTTCCTTCGCGGGCAATGGCTGCGCGGCACTGGCACCCTCATGCGATCCGGCTGGTGTGAAGGCCAAAACCTATCGCCTTTTCGCGAGGAAAACACTCTTTATTCAACCCATGGTGGCATTCCTGGCGTGCCAGACCAGAAGGGTGCGGCCATCCCATGGCGTCATCACGCCCGCTCATGACAAAGGTCCATGACAGGACCTGTCACAACTGCCAGTCCGGGGCGGCCGTCACGGCCGGGGCATGGCTGTGCGACTGCGCCTCGCCCGATTCGCCAATGGCATAGGCGAGGTCCAGCCGGCTGTGCCCCGCCTTGAGCCAGTTGCTCCAGTTCGCGATCTCGCCCGCCGAGGCGCCGCGCCCCAGCGCGGCATCGTAGAGATCGGCGATGAAGCCGGAATCATCCTGCCCGCCATGGCGGGTGGTGAAGAGCTCCGTCTGCATCAGCTCGGCATAGAGGTCGCGCAGCGCCGCGCCACCGGCGAGCTTCTGCGACCAGAGCAGCAGGGAGGAGGCGTCCGGCCCGCTGTCCAGGACCGTCTCATAGGCCCGGGCCACCTTCGCGCCCTGGGGATCGGCCAGCCAGATGCCCTGCGGATGCTGCGCCAGGAAGAGGTTGCGGCTTTCCACCGATCCGGCGATCCCGGCCGCCAGCGCGGCCTTGCTCATGCCGCCGGCGACGAGCGCGACCTGGTAGTCGATCTCGGACGCGGCGGCGGAGCGGCCGAGCGCGCCCTTGTAGAAGGCCGATACCTGCTGCGCCGTGCTCAGCGCGCCGAAGCGGCTGGCGAATTCCGCGCTGCCCACCAGGTCCGCCGCAAGCTGCGCCGGGGTCAGGCCGGCATCGAGCCGCGCCGCATGGGTCGCGAGGCCGCTGGCATCGGGCTCCCGCATCAGGATGGTCTCGTAGAGCCGCACCACCCAGGCCGCGGCGGTGCCGCTGCCCAGGTCCAGCCGCCCGTCGTCGAAGCGGACCGACTGCGCGCCCGACAGCAGCAGCGTGTCGCCCGCCCAGTTCAGTTCCAGGCCCTTGGGCGTCGCGATCCAGTGGCTGGCATCCGAGGACACGCCGTCGAGCACCGCCACCCCGGCGGCCGAGAAGGCGATGTCCGCCGCCACGCCGCCCGGGGAGAGCCGGACCACCGTGGCGGTGCCGGGCGCGGGCAGCTCGGTCATCAGCGCACCGGCTGCCACGGAAGGGGCGGTGAAGGCGGCCCTGGCCTCCGCCGAACGGCCGATCAGCATCAGCACGTCGATGTCCGACCAGCCATGGCTGGCGATCATGCCGTGCCAGCTCGCGAGATCGGCCGCGCCGGGTGCCCGTTCCAGCGCATCCGCGAAGAGGCGGGTGAGGAAGCTCGCCTCGCTTTCGCCGGAGGGGTGCCGGGCCAGATAGGCCTGGGTCTGCGTCAGGCTGCGGTAGAGGTCCGTCAGGCTGGAGGTGCCGGCGGCGATCGCCTGTTCCCAGCGCGCCAGCGCGGCCACGTCCGGCACGTCGTCCAGCACGGCGTCATAGGCGTAGAGGATCTCCCGCGCCGTGCCGTCCACGACCCAGGTGCCGCCGGGATGCGAGGCCGCGTAGCGCGCCTTCGCCTCGGCGGAAGTGGTGAAGCCCAGCACGATCTGCGCCCGGTCCGTCCCATGCGCCAGCGCGTTCACGTGCGCCGCATAGCCGCCGGCATCCGGCTGCCGCCCCAGGGCAATGGTGTAGAGGCGCGTCACCAGATCGGCATTGGACAGCGTGCCGAAGCGGCTCTGCGCCTCCGCGCTCGACAACAGGCTGCGGGCCATGTTCAGCAGGGTCAGGGCGCCGCCTTCCAGCAGATGCGTGTGCAGGTAGAGGCCGCCGGGGTCGGGATCGCGCAGCAGCAGCGTCTGGTAGAGGCGCGTCACCTGCGCCGCGGCGGAATCCGCGGCCAGCTCCAGTTGGCCGTCCATGAAATCGACCTGCCGCACCGCGCCGAGGTCGAACAGCGTGCCATCGGCGAGGCGCAACTCCAGCGCGCTGCCGTTCAGCCCGGCACGGCTGCCCCCGGCGGCGGCGGCCACCACCGCCACGCTGCCGGTGCCGCGCGCCACCGCATCCACCCAGCTTCCCGCCGCCAGGACGGTGGGGCGGTCGTCGTTCAGGATGGTGCCGGTGGCCTCGCCATCCCCGACCACGGCGCCGCCAACATCGGAAAGCACCAGCCGGAAGCTCTCATCCGCCTCCCGCAGCCGGTCGCCCAGCACCGTCACCGCGATGCTGGCCGTGCTGGACCCGGCCGCGATGGTGAGCTGCCCGCTGGCGGCCTGGAAATCCTGCCCCGCCGTGGCGGTGCCGGACAGTGCGTTCCATCGCAGCGTCACCGGCGCATCCGCCGCGCGCGACAGGCTGACGGCGAAGCGCATCGTGCCGCCGCCGGAACTGCCTTCGGCCAGGCTGGCATCGGCGATCCGCAGCACCGGCGGGGCGGGCGTGTCGTCCTCGCTGGTGACGTTCAGCACGGTGACATCCACCGTCATCGCCGCGTCCTGGTGCCCGTCCGAGACGATGACCGACACCGGCAGGGTGCTGCCGCCCGAGCGCAGCAGGTCATAGCCGTCGCGCAGCTTCAGGACGTTGCCGTCCACCACCTCGAAGCGCCAGTCGTCCTGCGGCGCGACGACGAAGGTGAGCTGCGCGGCGGCACTGTCCGGATCGCTGGCGGCGAGGCGGCCGACGATGCCGCCCGCATCGGTTTCCAGCACGCTGCCGCCGCTGGAGAAGGCGAGGCCGGAGGGCGGCGTGTCGTCCACCCCCAGCAGCGTCACGGCCCAGCCGGTGCCGAGATCCTGCCAGCCGGCCACGGTCTGCACCCGGAGGCTGAAGGCGAGCACCGGGTCCGCCCCGGCGGCCCAGTCCTCCCGGTCCAGCAGCCGGGCGGGGGCGATGGTGACGGTCTGGCCCGCGGCATCCAGCGTGGCGGAGAAGGCGCCGGCACCGGCGCCGGTCAGGGCCACCGCCAGCACGCCCGCCGCCGGCCCGCCGCTGTCGGACAGGGTCAGCCGCGCCGACCAGTCGCCCGCGCCGGAATTCTCCAGGATGGTTCCCGGCACCTGGCCCGAGATCTGTAGCATCCGGAGACAGCCCCCAGCGTCCGCGCCTCTGCGGCACGCCGTCCTGGCACGCCCGTCCCGATGCCCTCCTGGCCCTGGGTTTCTGGCATCCCCTTGCTGAACAGGGGGTTAAGGACCTCCGCCTCCCTCCTGTGCCCGGGGCGCAGTCCGGCCCTGCCCGGCGGGCATTCGCCTTGGAGCCAGGGAAGGGTATAGGGCGGCGCATGATGCGCGCCTTCCGGATCCTGATCGCCGTGCTCGTCCTGGTCCTCGCGGGGGGCTGGGCCTTCGCCTGGTTCCAGCGGGAACCCGGGGAAAGCTGGCCGGACTCCTTTGCGCGGATGGTCACGCGGCAGCAGACCCCGGCCCGGCCCATGATCGCCTCGCCGAACGCGGTCACGCTGCCCTCCGGGGCGCGGATCGGCGGCGATTTCGCGCTCACCGACCAGACCGGCAAGCCGGTGACGGAGGCGAGCTACCACGGCAAGGCGGTGCTGATCTTCTTCGGCTTCACCCATTGCCCGGATGTCTGCCCGACCGAGCTCAGCACCCTGGCCACGGCCATGGACCAGCTCGGCCCCGATGCCGCCCGCGTGCAGCCTCTCTTCATCACCGTGGACCCGGAGCGCGACACGCCGGAAAAGCTCGCCGACTATGTCGGCCTCTTCCACCCCGCCCTGGCCGGGCTGACCGGCACGCCGGAGCAGATCGCCCAGGTCGCCAAGGCCTATCGCGTCTATTACGCCAAGGTGACGCCGCCGGGGGCGAGCGACTATCTGATGGACCACTCCGCCTTCGTCTATCTCCTGGGCCCGGACGGGGCGCTGCGGGGCATGTTCCGGCCGGGCGCGACCCCGGAGGAACTGGCCGCGGCCGCCCGGCAGGTCCTCGGCTGAAGGAACTCCCCGGCCATGGCTCCCCTCCCCCCTTCCACCATCCCGACCGAGGCCCGTCCCGACGTGATTTCCCTGCCCAAGGACCGCATCAAGATCCTGCTGCTGGAGGGCATCTCGGACAGCGCCGTCGCCACCTTCAACACCTCCGGCTACGCCACCATCCGGCGCGAGGCCAAGGCGCTGGAGGGCGAGGCGCTGCTGGAGGCGGTGCAGGGCGTGCACCTGCTCGGCATCCGCTCCCGCACCCAGGTGACGGAGCAGGTGCTGAAGGCCGCCGACCGGCTGATCGCCATCGGCTGCTTCTGCATCGGCACCAACCAGGTGGACCTCGCCGCCGCGCGGCAGCGGGGCATCCCGGTCTTCAACGCCCCCTTCTCCAACACCCGCTCCGTGGCGGAGCTGGTGATGGGCGAGATCGTGATGCTCCTGCGCGGCATTCCCGGCCGCTCCATCGCGGCCCATGCCGGAGGCTGGGACAAGTCCGCCACCGGCGCCCACGAGGTGCGCGGCAAGACGCTGGGCATCGTCGGCTACGGCAATATCGGCACCCAGGTCAGCAACCTGGCCGAGGCTTTCGGCATGCGCGTCATCTACCACGACGCGATCCGCAAGCTGGGCCACGGCAACGCCCAGGCCGCCGCCTCGCTGGGCGAGCTGCTGGCGCAGAGCGACGTGGTGACGCTGCACGTGCCGGAAACGCCGGAGACCACCGGCATGATCGGCGCGGCGGAACTGGCGGCGATGAAGCCCGGCGCCATGCTGATCAACAATGCCCGCGGCAAGGTGGTGGACATCGACGCGCTGAAGGCGGCGATCGAGGCCGGCCATCTGGGCGGCGCGGCGCTGGACGTCTTCCCCTCCGAGCCCAAGCGCAACGGCGACCGCTTCGTCTCGCCGCTGCAGGGGCTGCACAACGTGATCCTGACGCCGCATATCGGCGGATCCACCGAGGAGGCGCAGGAGCGCATCGGCGAGGAGACGGCGGACAAGCTGGTGAACTATTCCGACACCGGCGCGACGCTGGGCGCGGTGAACTTTCCCGAGGCCAACCTGCCGGCCCGGGCACGCGGCACGCGTTTCATGCATGTCCACCACAACATCGCGGGGATGCTGGCGGCCATCAACGACACTTTCCGCAAGTTCCAGCTCAACATCGCGAGCCAGGTGCTGCAGACCGATCC
The DNA here is from genome assembly GCF_001950415.1 of Roseomonas sp. TAS13. NCBI lineage: Bacteria > Pseudomonadati > Pseudomonadota > Alphaproteobacteria > Acetobacterales > Roseomonadaceae > Roseomonas > Roseomonas sp. TAS13. The sequence goes on along the minus strand of NZ_BDLP01000032.1, from coordinate 6,938 downwards.
GGAGCTCGGCTACGTCGTGGTGGATGCCGAGAACGTGGCCGACCCCCAGGCGGTCCTGGCCGACCTGCGCGCCCTGCCCGGCACGATCCGCGCCCGGCTGCTCTACGAGCGCAACTGAGCCGGAGAGCTTGACACGGAAAGGGCCTGTCCGGCGCGCCGGACAGGCCCTTTCCGTGTCTCCCGACGGGCGCCCCCGCGAGGCAAGCCCCCGGGATGTCCGCCGGGGGTCCTGTATCCGCGGCTACCGGCTGTTGCCGCCGCGCAGGCCAAGCGGCACGAAGCGCTGGCCCTGCGCCCCTTCCACCAGCATCAGCGCGCTGGGGCGGTTCTGCTTGCGCAGGTCGTCCAGCTTCGCCTTCAGCTCCTGCGGCGTGTTCACGCGCTCCTGCTGCACCTCCACGACGCGGTCGCCGGCGGTGATGCCGCGATCCGCCGCCGGGCTGCCCGGGGCGACCTCGACCACCACCACGCCCTTCGCATCGGGCGCGATGGAGAAGCGCTCCCGCAGCTCCGGCGTGACGGCGGCGACCTTCATCCCCGTGCCTTCCAGCTCCACCAGGGCCGGCTGCGCGGGGGCGTTGTCGGTGCTCGCCTGCTGCTGGTCGGCCGGGATCTCAGAGACCTTCACCTGGACGGTGTGCTCCTTGCCCTCGCGCCAGAGCAGGACCGGCACCTCGCTGTTCACCGCCGTCTCGGCGACGATGCGCGGCAGGTTGCGCATCTCCTGCACATCCTGGTTGTTGAACTTCAGGATGATGTCGCCGGCGCGGATGCCGGCCTTGGCCGCCGGGCCGTCATCCTGGGCCCGCGCCACCAGCGCGCCGCGCGCCCCGCCCTTCAGGCCCAGGGATTCGGCGATGTCGTCGGTCACCTGCTGGATGTTCACGCCCAGCCAGCCGCGCCGCACCTGCCCGCCGGTGCGCAGCTGCGCCACGATGTTCCGGGCCAGGTTGGCGGGAATGGAGAAGCCGATGCCGATCGAGCCGCCGGAGGGCGAGTAGATCGCCGTGTTGATACCGATGACCTTGCCGTGCATGTCGAAGAGCGGGCCGCCGGAATTGCCGCGGTTGATGGCGGCATCCGTCTGGATGAAGTCGTCGTAGAGGCCCTGGCGGATGTCGCGGCCGCGCGCCGAGACGATGCCCGCCGTGACCGATCCACCGAGGCCGAAGGGATTGCCGATCGCCAGCACCCAGTCGCCGACCTGGGCGGTGTCGCTGTCGCCGAAATCCACCTGGGAGAGCGGATGGTCGGTCTTGATCTTCAGCACCGCGATGTCGGTGCGCTGATCGGTGCCGAGCAGCTCCGCCTTGATCGTGGTGTTGTCCTGCAGCACCACGTTGATCTCGTCGGCGCCGTCGATGACGTGGTTGTTGGTCACCACGATGCCTTCCTTGGCATCGACGATGAAGCCCGAGCCCAGGGACTGCGCGCGGCGCGGCGGCTGGTTGGGGCGCGGCCCGCCGGGGCGGTTGCGCTCCAGGAAGTCGCGGAAGAACTCCTCGAAGGGGCTGCCCGGCGGCGCCTGCGGGATCTCGGGCGCATCCGGCCGGTTCGGCCCGCGCGCCTGCAGCGTGGTGGTGGTCTGCACGTTCACCACCGCCGGCAGGAGCTGCTTGGCCAGGGGGGCGAAGGAGGTCGGCGCATCGCGCAGGGGGATCTGCGGCGAGGGCGTGCTGCCCGGCGCCGGGATGGTGGAAGGGGCCTGGGCCGGAGTCTGGGCCTGGGCGGGGGCGGAAGGCGCGGGAGCCTGGGCCCGGGCGGACGCCATCGGGAGGGCGGCGACGCCAGCCAGAATGGCCGCCGAGGCGAGCAGATAAGGACGCACGGTGATTCTGCCTTCCTGTCGGTCTGAGAAATCAGCCTGGAATGTGACCACTCGTGCCGCCATGGAAAGCCACAAAGGGTCACAATCGGATGACTCCGCGCCAGCCTCTCCCCCAGGCCGCCGCGGATCAAGGGGGCGGCCGCATCAAAGCCTGTTCAGCGCGGACCGCCGCCGCCCCGGGATCTGCCTGCCGGAAACGGAAAAGGGGGGAACGGCATGGCCGTTCCCCCCTTTCCGGGAACCCTTCCGGAACCTGCCCCGCCTTTACGGGGCCGGCGCGGGCGTTGGCGTGGGGGCCGGAGCCGCCGGGGGCACGATGCTTCCCGGGGTGGGCGCCGAGCGGAAGTAGCGGAAGAAGTCGCTGTCCGGCGCCAGCAGCAGCCGGGTTTCCGCCCGCCCCTCGACGAAGGCCGTCCGGTAGGCCTGCATGCTCCGCCAGAAGGAGAAGAACTGCGGGTCCGCCCCATAGGCCCTGGCGTAGATCTTGGTCGCCTCCTCCTCGCCCTCGCCGCGCAGCGCGTCGGCCTGGGCCTGGGCCTCGGCCAGCAGCACGGTGCGCTCGCGGTCGGCGCGGGCACGGACCTGGGTGCCGATCTCGGCGCCCTCGGCGCGGATCTCGCGCGCCACGCGCTCACGCTCCGACTGCATGCGCGACAGGATGGCCTGGGTGTTCTCCTCAGGCAGGTCGGCACGGCGGATACGGACATCCACCACCTGCACGCCAAAGGAATCCGCCTCGGCATTCACCTGGTCGCGGATCGTGTTCATGATCCGCAGCCGGTCGGTCGAGAGCACCGAGAGCAGCGGCTCGTTGCCCAGCACGCGGCGCAGCGAGCCCGACATGATGGAGGACAGCCGCCCGCGGATGCCGCTCTCCAGCGAACCCACCGTCTGGTAGTAGCGCAGCGGGTCGCTGATGCGGAAGCGCGCGAAGCTGTCCACGATCAGCCGGCGCTGGTCGCCCAGGATGATCTCCTCGCCCGGCGATTCGAAGTCGAGCAGCCGGCGGTCGAAGGAGATCACGTTCTGGATCAGCGGGATCTTGGCATGCAGCCCGGGGTCGCGGATCACGCGGATCGGCTCGCCGAACTGGGTGATCAGCACCTGCTGTGTCTGGTGCACGGTGAAAAGGGTGGAGCTGAGGAGGATCAGCACCACCACCACGGCGGCGCCGAGCGCGATCAGGCGGTTCATCGGCCAGCCCCCTGCTGCACGAGGCCGCTGGCCGTGCCGGGCGCGCCGCCGGAGGGTGGGTTCGGCGCCGGGGCGGCACCGTTCTGGCCGGGGGCGCGGGGCGCGGCCGGATGCGGCGCCGCCTGCCCGTCGAGGTTGAGCAGCGGCAGCACGCCGCCGACATTCTCGTCCACGATCACCTTCGGGTTGTTCTGCAGGATCTCCTGCATGGTCTCCAGGTACATGCGCCGCAGGGTGATGTCCTGCGCGGTGCGATAGGCGGTGAGCACGCTGGTGAAGCGCTGCGCCTCGCCCTTGGCCCGGGCCACCTGCGCCTCGCGGTCCGCCTGGGCGGACTGGATCAGCTTCTCGGAATCACCGCGGGCGCGCGGGATGATGTCGTTGCGATAGGATTCCGCCTCGTTGCGGGCGCGCTCGCGGTCCGCCTGGGCGCGCTGCACGTCGCGGAAGGCATCCACCACGGAGGGCGGCGGGTCCACCTTCTGCATCTGCACCTGGGTGATCTCCACCCCGGCGCCGTACTGGTCCATGATCGCCTGGGTGCCCTGGCGCACCGCCTGCTCGATCTGCGCGCGCGCCTCGGTCAGCGCGGGCTGGATCGGGGTGCGGCCGATCACCTCGCGCATCATGCTCTCGGCGGCGGACTTCACCGTCTGCTCGGGATTGCGGGTGTTGAACAGGAACTCGCCGGCGTCGCGGATGCGCCAGAAGACGGCGAAGTCGATGTCGATGATGTTCTCGTCGCCGGTCAGCATCATCGATTCCTCGGTCACGTTGCGCGAGGGATTCGGCCGCACATTGGTCGCGCTGCTGTCCGCCGAGGAGCGGAAGCCGATGTCGATGCGGTTGATGCGGGTCACGCGCGGCGTCGTCACGCTTTCGATCGGCCAGGGCAGGTGGTAGTTCAGGCCGGGGCCGGTGGTCGCGCGGAAGGCGCCGAAGCGCATCACCACGCCCTGCTCGTCCGGCTGCACCCGGTAGATGCCGGAGGCCGCCCAGACGGCCACGAGGGCCAGGCCGATCAGGGCGATGCCCTTTCCGCCCCCGCCGCCGCGCGGCAGGAAGCGCCGGGCGGCGTCCTGCGCCTGGCGGATCACGTCATCGAGATCGGGACCGCGGCCGAAGGGACCGTTGCCGCCCCCGCCGCGGGGTGGCTGGCCCCAGGGGCCGTTGCCGGGACCGTTGCCCTGGTTGTTGCCATTCCCCCCGCCCGAAGGCGGGCGGGGATTGCCCCAAGGATTGGGTCCGCCGTTGCTGTTCCACGGCATGGGCCGTCAGGTACTCCCTGGTTTGGTCGCGTCTGCTATCCGTTCGCCACCCGGTGAGGGTCAAGCCCCGGTCCCTGCCACGCGTGCAACCGCCGGTGCCCGCCCGGCTTCCCCGGGGCGGGAAAGCGACAGGACGGAAACCGGGGAGTGCCGGAGCCGGGGCCGCCATGCGAAGGTCCCCGGCCCTGCCGGCACTCCCGCTGCCGGGGGGCCAGCGGACCGGCGCCGTCCCGCGCCCCGGCTTGCACGCGATGGCAGCATGGGCGCAAGAGCAGCCTCAAGGGAAGTCCCGGGCTTCCGGGGTTCCGGCTTCAAGGCCTGATTCAGGTTGATGGCCCCCGTGGCCGGGATGGACCGTGTGACGATGCGGCAGTTTCCGCCATTACATGATATTTTGTTAATCTTGCCGTAATTTGGAAAAGGTCAAGGGGACGAGGCATGGAAAGCGCGCTGACCGATGCGATCCGCGCGGCGCTCACCGAGGTCCGGGACCCGCAGACGGGACTGGATGTGGTCTCGGCGGGCTGGGTGCAGGGCCTGGTGGCCCGAGACGGGCTGGTGCAGTTCGCGCTGGAAGTGCCGCGCGAGCGCGCCCGCGCGCTGGAGCCGGTGCGTGCCGCGGCGGAACGCGCCGTGGCCGCCGTGCCGGGCGTGCTGTCGGCGACCTGCGTGCTGACCGCCCATCGCGCGGCGCCCCCGGCGGATGCGCCCCGGGCCGTACGCCCGCCGCCGGGCCAGGACAGGATGCTGCTGCCGGAGATCGGCGCCATTGTCGCCGTGGCCTCGGGCAAGGGCGGCGTCGGCAAGTCCACCACCGCCGTCAACCTCGCGGTCGCGCTGGCGGCGCAGGGGTTGCAGGTCGGACTGCTGGACGCGGACATCTACGGCCCTTCCCTGCCGCAGATGCTGGGCACGAAGCAGCGGCCGCGCAGCGCCGGGCAGCGGATCGAGCCGCTTTCCCGCTGGGGGCTGAAGGCCATGTCCATCGGCTTCCTGGTGGATGAGGAGACGGCGATGATCTGGCGCGGCCCGATGGTGATGGGCGCGCTGGAGCAGATGCTTTCCCAGGTCGAATGGGGCGCGCTGGACGTGCTGGTGGTGGACATGCCTCCCGGCACGGGCGACGCGCAGCTCACCATGAGCCAGCGCGTGCCGCTGAGGGGCGCGGTGATCGTGTCCACGCCCCAGGACGTGGCGCTGATCGACGCGCGGCGCGGCGTGCGGATGTTCGAGAAGGTCAATGTCCCGGTGCTCGGGCTGATCGAGAACATGTCCTATTTCTGCTGCCCCAACTGCAACCACCGCACCGAGATCTTCGGCCATGGCGGGGCCCGGGCGGAGGCGGAGAAGCTGGGCGTGGAGTTCCTGGGCGAGCTGCCGCTGCGGCTGGCGATCCGCGAGACCGCCGATGCCGGGACGCCGATCGTCCTGGCCCAGCCGGAGAGCGAGGAGGCCACCCTCTACCGCGCCATCGCGGCGCGGGTCTGGGAGAAGGCCGGCACCGTCGCCCCCGCGGCCCCCCGGATCACCATGGACTAGGAGCCGGGAACCGGCTTCCCCCGCGGGGCGGGCCGCCAGCCGCCTCGCCCCGGCCGTGGTGCGGCCGCGCCCGGCCCGCGCGGGATGGGCAGCGGCGCCGTGGCTTGGCAGATTGCAGAGGATGCGGCCCGGCCAGGGTCGCCACACCGGAGGAACCGCCCTTGATCCCCCATGTTTCCCGGCCGCGGCATGGCGGTCGCCGCCTGGCGCTGCCGATGCCGGCCGTCCCTGCCCTACTCGTCCCCGCTCTGCTCGGCGCGGCCCTGCTCGCCCTGTCCCCGGCGGCCAGGGCGGACGATACCTCGGAGGCCCTGGAGCGGGCCCGGAAGCTCTACGGCTCGGGCGACCTGAAGGGCGCCGCGAAGGAGCTGTCCTTTGCCGCCCGCGACATCGACCTGAAGCGCCGCACCCGCTACGCCAAGCTCTTCCCGCCCGCGCCCAGGGGCTGGACCCTGGAGGAGATGGAGAAGGAGGAGGAAGGCAGCGCCCTGGCCACCCAGATGCTCGGCGGCGGCGTCATGGTGGAGCGGACCTATAGCCGCGCCTCCGACGATGCGGAGATCAAGGCGCAGGTGATGGTGGACTCGCCGCTGGTGCAGTCCCTGGCCAGCGTGGCCAACAACCCGATGATGATGCGCCCCGGCGACAAGCGCGTCCGCCTGGGCGAGGAGAACGCCATCCTGCACTACGAGGCGGACAACAAGTCGGGCGAGGTTTCGCTGGTCGGCGGCAACCTCATGATCAAGCTGGAAGGCAGCGGGATCGAGGACCCCAAGGTCATGACCGACCTGCTGGGCGCCTTCGACCTGAAGAAGCTCCGCGACGGCGGCTGAAGCCTCAGCGGGCGGTGGCGCGCCCCAGGGCGAAGCCGGCGGCGAGGCAGCCGAGCATGATGGCACCGAGTTCCCCGAACAGCGCCTGCATCACCGGCAGGCCGACAAAGAGCGCCAGCAGGATCAGGATGATGGACAGCGGCCTGCGCCACCAGGGCAGGCCGGGGCGGCCCTGAAGCGCGGCGCGCAGCCGGGCGCCCTTGCCGTTGCCGGTCCGGCGCGGCCCCTTGCCGGCTGTCTCTTGATCACATCTACGCACAGCTCCACCGTAAGGCG
>NZ_BDLP01000031.1:0-25587 GCF_001950415.1 Roseomonas sp. TAS13 | reverse complement strand
AGGGCCTGGACCTGCCGCGCGGCACCAAGGGCGCCGTGGTTTCCGCCGTGGAGCCCGACGGCCCCGCCGCCCAGGCCGGGCTGCAGGCGGGCGACGTGATCACCAGCGTCGCCGGCAAGCCGGTGGCCAGCCCCGAGGACGCCGCGAAGGCGATCCGCGAGGCCGCCCGGAGCCATGGCGGCGCGGTGGCGCTGCGGGTGCTGCGCGACGGCCACGGGGCCTTCGTGGCGATGCAGGCGCCGCAGGCGGGCAAGTCCCACCAGGGCTGACCCCCCCTGGGGCCAGGGATGGAGAGGGCGAGGGCGGCTCCCGCAGGGGCCGCCCTTTCCTGCGTTCCGGCCCCGCATAATCGGCTTGCGGCGGCGCCGCACAATGCGCAGTTTGCTGGCCGGGTTCCGACGGATCGAAAACATGACGTTGCAGGCACGGATTGGCGAAGTCACCGAACGCATCGTGGAGCGCAGCCGCCCGGCACGCTCCCGCTACCTCGACCGCATCGAAGCCGCCGCGGCGAAGGCCCCGCGCAAGGCGCTCGGCTGCGCCAACCAGGCGCATGCCTTTGCCGCCTGCGGCGCGGCCGACAAGGAACGCATCTATGGCAGCGACGCGCCGAATCTCGGCATCGTCACCGCCTATAACGACATGCTTTCGGCGCACCAGCCCTATGAGCGCTTCCCCGGGCTGATCCGCGAGGCCGCGCGCGCGGCCGGCGCCACGGCGCAGGTAGCGGGCGGCGTGCCCGCCATGTGCGACGGCGTCACGCAGGGCGAGGCGGGAATGGAGCTCTCGCTCTTCTCGCGCGATGTCATCGCGCTCGCCACCGCCGTCGCGCTGTCGCACCAGACCTTTGATGCCGCCGTCTATCTCGGCATCTGCGACAAGATCGTGCCCGGCCTCGTCATCGGTGCGCTCTCCTTCGGCCACCTGCCCAGCGTCTTCATCCCCGCCGGGCCGATGACCTCCGGCCTGCCGAACGACGAGAAGACGCGCATCCGCCAGCTCTTCGCCGAGGGCAAGGTCGGGCGCGAGGCGCTGCTGGAGGCGGAGACGCGGTCATACCACGGCCCCGGCACCTGCACCTTCTACGGCACCGCCAACACCAACCAGATGCTCATGGAGATCATGGGCCTGCACCTGCCGGGCGCCAGCTTCGTCAACCCCGGCACCACGCTGCGCGACGCGCTGACGAAGGAGGCCGTGCGCCGCGCGCTGGCCATCACCGCCTCCGGCAACGAATTCATGCCGGTCGGCCGCATCCTGGACGAGCGCGCCTTCGTCAACGGCATGGTCGGGCTGCACGCGACGGGCGGTTCCACCAACCACACCATCCACCTCGTCGCCATGGCCGCCGCCGCCGGGATCACCCTGCGCTGGGACGATTTCAGCGATCTCGCGGAGGTGACGCCGCTGCTCTGCCGCGTCTATCCCAGCGGCAAGGCGGATGTGAACCAGTTCCACGCTGCCGGCGGCATGGGCTTCGTGATCCGCGAGCTGCTCGATGCCGGGCTGCTGCACGAGGATGTGAACACCGTCTGGGGCACCGGGCTGCGCGGCTATGTCGCCGACCCCGGCGTGGCGGAGGACGGCACGCTCACCTGGCGCGAGGTACCGGCGGAAAGCGCCGATCCGAAGATCATCAGCAAGGCCAGCGCGCCCTTCCAGCCGACCGGCGGGCTGCGCGTGCTGGAAGGCGATCTCGGCCGCGCGGTGATCAAGACCTCCGCCGTGGCCGAGGAGCGCCATGTCATCGAGGCCCCCGCCCGCGTCTTCCACGACCAGTCCGAGTTGCAGGCGGCCTTCAAGAAGGGGGAGCTGAACGGCGATGTCGTGGCCGTGGTGCGCTTCCAGGGGCCCAAGGCCAACGGGATGCCGGAGCTGCACAAGCTGATGCCGCCGCTGGGCGTGCTGCAGGACCGGGGGCATCGCGTCGCCCTGGTCACCGACGGGCGGCTTTCCGGCGCTTCCGGCAAGGTGCCCGCCGCGATCCATGTCACGCCCGAGGCCGCCGAGGGCGGCGACATCGCCAGGATCCGCGACGGCGACATCGTCCGCGTCGATGCCGTGGCCGGGCGCCTGGAGGTGAAGGTGCCGCCCGCGGAATGGGCCGCCCGCCGCCCTGCCGAGGCCGATCTGGCGCATTACCACAGCGGCGTCGGGCGCGAGCTCTTCACCGCCTTCCGCGCCAGCGTCGGCTCCGCCGAGAACGGCGCCAGCGTCTTCTGACCGTCACCGCCAGGAAAGAGACCCGAGAGACCGTGATGGCCAAGATCGTTCCCGTTCCGCAGTTCGACTATGTCGTCTTCGGCGCCACCGGCGACCTGACGATGCGCAAGCTGCTGCCCTCGCTCTATCACCGCTTCCGCGACCGGCAGTTCGACGACCGCTGCCGCATCGTCGCCGCCGCGCGCACCGAGATTTCCGACGACGGCTACCGCGCCCGCGCCGAGGAAGGCCTGCGGCAGTTCGTGAAGGCGGATTTCGACGCCGCCACGGTGCAGGACTTCCTGCGGCTGGTCGTCTACAACCGTGTGGACGGCGCCGGGGAGGAGGGCTGGCCCGAGCTGATGGAGCGGCTGAACGAACGCCCCGATGTCGTGCGTCCCTACTACCTCGCCACCTCGCCCGACCTCTATGGCCCGATCTGCCGCAACATCGAAGCCCATGGCGGCCTGACGCCGAAGTCGCGCGTGGTGCTGGAGAAGCCGATCGGGCGCGATCTCGCCTCGGCCCGGGCGATCAACGACGCGGTCGGCGCCGTGGTGCCGGAGGCGCAGCTTTTCCGCATCGACCATTATCTCGGCAAGGAGACGGTGCAGAACCTGATGGCGCTGCGCTTCGCCAACACCATCTTCGAGCGCCTGTGGAACGCGGACATGATCGACCATGTCCAGATCACCGTGGCCGAGACGGTGGGCGTGGAAGGGCGCGGCGGCTACTACGACAGGTCCGGCGCCATGCGGGACATGCTGCAGAACCATATCCTGCAGCTTCTCTGCCTGCTCGCCATGGAAAGCCCGGTCTCGCTCGACGCCGATGCGGTGCGCGACGAGAAGCTGAAGGTGCTGCGCGCCCTGCGCCCGCTCGTGCCCGCGGAATTCGCCGGCACCATCGTGCGCGGCCAGTACACGGCCGGCGCGGTGAACGGACAGCCGGTCGCGGGCTACCTCGCCGATCTGGGCGACGGCGCCAGCACCACCGAGACCTTCATCGCCATGAAGGCCTATGTGAACACTTGGCGCTGGGCCAATGTCCCCTTCTATCTCCGCACCGGCAAACGCCTGCCGCAGAAGGTCTCGGAGATCGTCATCCAGTTCCGCTCGCCGCCCTTCACCATCTTTCCCGGCGAGGCCGGCAACCTGGAGCCCAACCGCCTGCTGATCCGCCTGCAGCCGGAGGAAGGCATGCGGCTGGAGATGATGACCAAGGAGCCCGGCCCCGGCGGCCTGCATCTGCGCCCCACCGGCCTCGACATCTCCTTCGAGAAGGCCTTCAACAGCCGCTACCCGGATGCCTATGAGCGGTTGCTGATGGATGTGGTGCGCGGCAACGCCACGCTCTTCATGCGCCGCGACGAGGTCGAGGCCGCCTGGAACTGGGTCGAGCCCCTGCTGGAAAGCTGGGAGGACAAGCCCGAGACCCCGCGCCCCTACGCCGCCGGAAGCTGGGGACCCACCGCCGCCATCGCCCTGATCGAGCGCGACGGCCGCACCTGGTACGAGTGAGACGGGCGGGGCCGGGGGGGGCTGCCTTACCCCGGCTCCTGCCGCCGGTCGAAGAACAGGCGGACCGCATCCGCCGTCCGCTGGTAGTGTTCCCGCAGGGCCTGCACCGCTTCCTCCGGCCGCCGTGCGAGCGTGGCGTCGAGGATGTCCCGGTGCTCGCGCACGACATCGCGCTTCACGCCCGGGATGCTGACCGACATGCGGCGGTAGCGTTCCGCCCGCGCCAGCAGCGCCCCGCACAGGCCGGTCAGGATCGGTGAGCCGCAGGCCGAGAGAAGGCTGGTGTGGAAGACCGTGTGCTTCTGCTCCCAGTCGTCCCGCATTGCCGAGGGGATGTCGTCGCGCTCGCGCGGCAGGCGCGCCATCAGGTGATGGGCCGCCAGCACGCGGCTTTCCCATTCCGCGTCCCCGTGCAGGATCGACAGCCGCAGGGCCTCGCCCTCCAGCAGCTGCCGGTTGTGCACGATGTCCATCATCTCGGCGGCGGAAACCGGCGCCACCCAGAAGCCCCGGTGGTTGTCGGCCAGGGTGAAGCCTTCCGCCGTCAGCCGGACCAGCGCCTCCCGCACCGGGGACACGCTGGTGCCGCAGAGCGCCTGGAGGTCGGCGAAGCGCAGACGCTGGCCCGGCGGCAGCGATCCCCGGCGGATCGCGTCCAGGATGGTGGCATAGGCATCGCCCGCCAGCGTGCGCGTTTCGGCCCGTTCCTTCACCTGCTGCACTTCGGTCGCGCTCCGTATTTTCGAAAATCGACGTCGAATTCGAATGATATTGACATTTCGTAAGTTCAGCGGGAAGCCTGCACCAAGGTTCCAGACTCGTGAAAAGAGCGGCCGACGGTCCTGGCCAGGGGCCGCTTGTTCAGGGAGACAGCGTCTTGAAGCTCGTTCGTTTCGGTTCACCCGGCGCCGAGAAGCCCGGCCTCGTCGATGCCGATGGCCGCATCCGTGACCTTTCCGCCGTGGTGCCCGACATTGGCGGCCCGGTGCTGTCCCGCGATGGCCTCGCCCGCCTGCGCGACCTCAGCCCCGCCGACCTGCCCCTGGCCCCCGAAGGCGTCCGTCTTGGCGCCTGCGTCGCCGGCACGGGCAATTTCATCGCCGTCGGGCTGAACTATGCCGACCATGCGGCCGAGAGCGGCATGGCGGTGCCCAGCGAGCCGGTTCTCTTCAACAAGGCTCCCTCCTGCATCGTCGGGCCGGACGACACCGTGCTGCTGCCGCCCGGCTCCACGAAGTCCGACTGGGAGGTGGAGCTCGCCGTGGTGATCGGCGAGCGCGCCTCCTATGTCTCCGAGGCCGAGGCGCTGGACCATGTCGCCGGCTACTGCGTCTGCAACGACGTGTCCGAGCGGGAATACCAGCTTGAGCGCGGCGGGCAGTGGACCAAGGGCAAGGGCTGCCCGACCTTCGGCCCGCTCGGCCCCTGGCTGGTGACGAAGGACGAGATCGGCGATGTCCAGGACCTGCGCATGACCCTCGCCGTGAATGGCGAGACGGTGCAGGACGGCTCCACCCGCACCATGGTCTTCCAGGTGCCCTTCCTCGTCTCCTACATCTCGCGCTTCATGGCGCTGATGCCGGGCGACGTCATCACCACCGGCACCCCGCCGGGCGTCGGCATGGGCATGAAGCCCCCCCGCTACCTGCGCGGCGGCGACAGGATGCGCGTGGAGATCCAGGGCCTGGGCGCGCAGCAGCAGCGCGTCTCGGCCGGCTGAGCCACCCGGCTCCGGCCAACCAGCAGACCCGGCCACCGACCCGGAGAAGGGCGGGGCCGGAGGGCAGGAGCGGCGCCCGCGGACCGGGCGCCCCCGCCCCGTAACCAGGAAGCGTGAGGCTACGTCCATGAGAATCAAGGATACGATCGACAGGATCCCCGGCGGGCTGATGCTGATGCCGCTCCTGCTCGGCGCGCTGTGCAAGACCTTCGCCCCCGGGGCGCCGCTCTACTTCAAGGGCTTCACCCAGGGCATCATGACGGGCGTGATCCCGATCCTGGCCGTGTGGTTCTTCTGCATGGGCGCCTCGATCAAGCTTTCCGCCACCGGCACGGTGCTGCGGAAATCCGGCACCCTGGTCCTCACCAAGCTTGTCGCCGCCTGGATCATCACCCTCGTCGCCTCGATGTTCATTCCGGCCGAGGGCATCCAGACAGGCTTCTTCGCGGGCCTCTCCATCCTGGCCATCGTCTGCGCCATGGATATGACGAATGGCGGCCTCTATGCCTCGCTGATGCAGAGCTATGGCACGAAGGAGGAAGCGGGCGCCTTCGTCCTCACCTCCATCGAATCCGGCCCGCTGATGAGCATGATCATCCTCGGCGCCTCCGGGGCCGCGCATTTCGAGCCGCAGATCTTCGTCGGCGCCGTGCTGCCCTTCCTGGTCGGCTTCGCCCTCGGCAACCTCGATCCCAAGCTGCGCGCCTTCTTCGCGCCCGGCGGCCAGCTGATGATCCCCTTCTTCGCCTTCTCGCTCGGCAACACGATCGACCTGAACACGCTGCTCTCGCCGCTGGCCGGCCTTGGCGTGGTGCTCGCCCTGGCGGTCATCGTGCTGACCGGCATTCCGCTGATCCTGGCCGACCGGATCATCGGTGGCGGCACCGGCACGGCCGGCATCGCCGCTTCCTCCACCGCCGGTGCCGCCGCGGCCAATCCGCTGGCCATCGCCGCCGTCGCCCCGCAGTTCATGCCGGTGGCCCAGACCGCCACGGTGCTGGTGGCGATCTGCATCATCGTTACCTCCCTCCTGGTGCCGATCCTCACCGGCCTCTGGTACCGGCAGTTCGGCCAGGGCATGGCGGAGAAGGGACGGGCGGACGACCCGATGCCCGCCCTGCACATGCATCCGGCGGACTGAGCGCGGCCGCCCCTTCACGACGGCATGGCCCGCGGGGCGCATCCCGCGTGCCATGCCGTGACATGCGGGAGCCGGCTCCACGCCCCGACGGAATGGGCCAGGCTCCACAGGTATTCGAGCGGGAGAAGACACATGACTCTCAGTCTGGACGGCAAGACCGCCGTGATCACCGGCGCGGCGCAGGGCATCGGCCGCGCCACGGCGGAGCTTTTCGCCCGTGCCGGCGCGAAGGTCGTCGCCACCGATGTCAACGCGGCGAAGCTGGAGGAGCTGGAAGGCCCGGGCATCGAGCGCCGCGTGCTGAATGTGCTCGACGATGCCGCCGTGCGGGACGCCATGGCCGCGATCGGCCGCGTGGACGTGCTGTTCAACTGCGCGGGCGTCGTCCATGGCGGCACGATCCTGGAGATGCCGGACGCGGATCTGGACTTCGCCCTGGACCTGAACGTGAAGGCCCTGGTCCGCACCAGCCGCGCCGTCCTGCCCGGCATGCTGGAACGTGGCGACGGCTGCATCATCAACATGTCCTCGGTGGCCTCCAGCGTGAAGGGCGTGCCCAACCGCTTCGCCTACCAGACCAGCAAGGCCGCCGTGGTCGGCCTCACCAAGTCCATCGCCGCCGACTATGTGACGCGCGGCATCCGCTGCAACGCCATCTGCCCCGGCACGGTGGAAAGCCCCTCGCTGCAGCAGCGCCTGGCCGCCGGCGGCGACTACGAGGGCGCTCGCGCCGCCTTCATCGCCCGTCAGCCGATCGGCCGCATCGGCCAGCCGGAGGAAATCGCCGATCTCGCCCTCTATCTGGCCACCGCCACCTATACCACCGGGCAGATCCACGTCATCGACGGTGGCTGGACGATGTAGCTTCGGCGGCGCGTCGCTTCGGGCGCTGCGCCGTCCCGGGGGACAAGGCTCCGCCTTTTCCCCCGCGCCCCCTGATCCGCCAGGACGCTGCGCGCCCTGGCCCCCGTTCGTTGGCGCCTGCTGCGGCCGGATCGCGCCGGAGAGCCACGCTCTTTGGCGGCTGCGGGCGCCAGCAGCGTGGACAGGGTGTTGTTCTTTTTCGGGAACGCGCCGATCCAGCTGCTCTGCCGGATCGGGCTGCAGGCTGGGCTTGCCATCGGTGCCAGCGAAAGGCGGAGCTTCCCTCGGGGATGGGACACAGCTGCCCAGGGCAGGGGACCGGGCAGATCCCTTTCAGCCCAGCAGGCGGCCGATCACCCCGGCGGTGTAGTCCACCACCGGGATGATCCGGCGGTAGTTGATCCGCGTCGGCCCGACCACGCCGACCGCGCCGACGATGCGTTCCTGGGAGTTGCGGAAGGGGGCCACGATCATCGAGACGCCGGAAGCATCGAACAGCCCGCTTTCCGCACCGATGAAGATCTGCACGCCCTCGCCGCGCTGTACCAGCTCCAGCAGGCGCAGCATGGTTTCCTGCGCCTCCAGCTGGTCGAACAGCGCCTGGATTTCCCCGATCTTCTGCGTCTGGTCCAGGTTCTCCAGCAGCCGCGACTGCCCGCGCAGGATCAGCGACCCGCCGCCGCCGCCGGACCAGATGCCGAGGCCGGATTCCACCACCTGCGCCGTCAGCTCGTCGAGTGCGCTGCGGTTCGCCGTGATCTCGCGGTTCACCTCCTCGCGCGTCTCGTCCAGCGTGCGGCCGTTCAGCCGGTGGTTCAGGTAGTTGGTGGCCTGGGTGAGCGAGCCGGTCGGCAATCCGGCCGGCACCTCGATCACCCGGTTCTCCACCTGCCCGTTCTCGCTCACCAGGATCACCAGCGCCCGGCCGGGACCCAGGGCCACGAACTCGATATGCCGCACCGGGCTGTTGGTCTTGGGCGCCACGACCAGGCCCGCCGCCCCGGCCAGGCCGGACAGCATCCGCCCCGCCTCGCCCAGCGTGTCGTGCAGCGAGCGTCCGGAGGCCGCGCAGCGGGCGGTGATGGCCTCCCGCTCCTGCTCGGTCAGCTGGCCGAATTCCAGCAGCCCGTCCACGAAGAGGCGGAGGCCCCGCTCGGTGGGCAGCCGCCCGGCGCTGGTATGCGGGGCGAAGAGCAGGCCGGCTTCCTCCAGATCCGCCATCACGTTGCGGATGGTGGCGGGGGAGAGGGCATGCGGCAGGCGGCGCGACAGGGTGCGCGAGCCCACCGGCTCCCCGGTTTCCACGTAGAGCTCCACGATCTGGCGCAGGACCGCCGCGCCGCGCCCGTCCAACGCCTTTTCCAGGTTGCTCGAGATCATGCCTCCCGGGTTCCGGTGCGCCCGGCCCTCAGGGGACATGTCCCAGCAGGCAGCAAGAAATGTTCCAGCACGGTAGGAAGGTAGGTAGGCTCCCCCACCGGGTCAATCGCCGCCCATGGCGGGGCGGGCGGAGATGGGGCCGGCGCGCGATGTTTGCCACGGCCCATGGCGGGTCTGGCGGGAACCGGCGGCTCGCCGTCTCTCAAGGCGGGAGGCTGGCGGGTTGCCGCCTGGCCTCGCTGGAAGTTGAACCGGTATCGAAACGTAGACTGCTCCTCCTGCTGCGCCGGCAAGTCATTGTTCCTGCTGCAAGGCAAGGTTTGCCCCGCACAGTCCCGCCCATGCCGCGCCCGGGCCCCCGCCGGGGGCCGCACACCGGGAATTGGGTTGGCAGACGCGCGGGCTTCCCCATGATCAGCCAGGAGAAACGCAGGGGCCCCGCAAGCCCGCTGCGCTGGCCATGCGCCACCGGTGCCGCTCCCTGGACGGGGCGACGCCGCGGGCGGGAAAACTCCGGCCCAGCGTCCTCCGTGGCGCCGGGCCTTCGATGGCCCGCAGGGACAATCCTGTCCTGAAGGCCAGCCTTCGTCCGGGAGTCCCTCGCCGATGTGGACGTGGTTCGTCGAAACGCTCCGGACCTATCCGGAGATCGCCGTCTTCCTTTCCCTGGCGATCGGCTATTATGTCGGTGCTTTCAGCATCCGGGGGATCGGCCTCGGCGCCGTCACCGCGACGCTGCTCGCCGCGATCCTGATCGGCCAGCTCGGCATCACGATCTCGGCCAACGTGAAATCCATCTTCTTCCTGATGTTCCTCTTCGCCATCGGCTATGGCGTCGGGCCGCAATTCGTCCGCGGCATCGCCCGGGACGGCGTGCCGCAGGCGGTCTTCTCGGCGGTGGTCTGCCTTCTCTGCCTTGGCGCCTCCTGGCTGGCCGCCCGCATCGCCGGCTACGACCTGGGCTTCTCGGCGGGGCTCTTCGCCGGCTCCCAGACCATCTCCGCCTCGCTCGGCCTCGCCACGGACGCGGTGAACCGGCTGGGCCTGCCGCCGGAACAGGCCAAGCCGCTGCTGGATGCCATGCCGGTCGCCTATGCCGTCACCTACATCTACGGCACCATCGGCTCCGCCCTGATCCTGGCGCTGCTGGGGCCGAAGCTGCTGGGCTTCGACCTGGAGGCCGCCTGCAAGGCCTATGAGGCGCGCATGGGCGGCAAGCCGGAACCGGGCGGGGAGGGCAGCGCCTGGCACCATTACGTGCTGCGCGCCTATCGGCTGGAGGTGGGCATGCGGGTGGTCGGGCAGACCGCCGCGGCGGCCGAGGCCAGCTATCCGCAGGCCCGCCTCTTCGTGGAGCGCCTGCGCCGGGACGGGAAGGTCGTCGAGGCCAGGGCGGACACGGTGCTGCAGGCGGGCGATGTCGTGGCCGTCTCGGGGCCGCGTGGCGTGATGGTCGATCTCCTGGGCCACGCGGCCACGGAGGTTGATGATCCGGAGCTGCTGAGCGTCCCGATGGAGGGCGTCGATGTCGTCGTCACGCAGAAGGCCGTCGACAACAGGACCCTGGCGGAGCTGAGCCACCAGCCCGCGGCGCATGGCGTCTTCCTGCGCCGCATCCGCCGCGGCGCCACCGGCACGGAGATCCCCGTCCTGCCCGCCACGCGGATCCATCGCGGCGACGTCCTGACGCTGGTTGGCCGCACGCAGGAGATCGCGGCCTCGGCCCGCGCCCTCGGCCATGCCGACCAGCGCGGCAACACCGCCGACGTCGCCTTCATCGGCGCCGCCATTGCCCTCGGCACCCTGGTCGGGGCCCTGGTCTGGCGTGTCGGCGCCGTGCCGCTCACCCTCTCCACCGCCGGCGGCGCGCTGATCTCCGGGCTGTTCTTCGGCTGGCTCCGCTCGATCCATCCCACCTTCGGGCGCATCCCGCCCGCCACGGTCTGGTTCATGAACTCGGTCGGGCTGAACGTGTTCATCGCCGTGGTCGGGATCACCGCCGGGCCCGGCTTCGTCGCCGGCGTGCGGGAACTGGGGATCAGCCTCTTCCTCTGGGGCATCTTCGCCACCTCGGTGCCGCTGATCCTCGCGCTCTATATCGGCAAGTACGTCTTCCGCTTCGACGATGCGCTCGTCCTCGGCTGCTGCGCCGGGGCGCGCACGACCACCGCCGCCCTCGGCATGATCACGGACCGCGCGAAGAGCCAGGTCCCGGCCCTCGGCTACACCGTGACCTATGCCATCGGGAACACGCTGCTGACCATCTGGGGCATGGTCATCATCATGCTGCTCGCCTGACGCCCCCGCAGAAGCCCGATCCCTCCCTCTCTCCCACCGGGGAAGTGCCATGACCGAGATCGACTATGCCAGGCTCGCGCAGCTCAGCCCCTTCGAGCTGAAGGACACGCTGATCAGCCTCGCCTCCAGCCAGGCCAGCCGCACCATGCTCAATGCCGGGCGCGGCAACCCGAATTTCCTTGCCACCCTGCCGCGCCGGGCCTTCTTCGCCCTGGGCCGCTTCGCGGTGGAGGAATCGGAGATGTCCTTCTCCTACATGCCGGAGGGCGTGGGCGGCCTGCCGCACCTGGATGGCATCACCGGCCGTTTCGAGAGCTTCGTCGCCCGCCACCGCGACGATCCCGGCGCCGCCTTCCTGCGCCGCGCCGTCTCCTATGTGCGCGACCAGATCGGGCTGCCCGAGGCGGAGTTCGTCCACGAGATCACCGAGGCCATCCTCGGCTGCGAATACCCCGTGCCGCCGCGCATGCTGAAACTGACCGAGAAGGTGGTGCGCGAATACATCGTGAAGGAGATGGTGGGCGGCCTGCTGTCCTCCGCCGATGTCGATCTCTTCGCGGTGGAGGGCGGCACCGCCGCCATGACCTACATCTTCAACTCGCTGCGGGAGAACCGGCTGATCGCGCCCGGCGACAAGGTCGCCATCGGCATGCCGGTCTTCACCCCCTATATCGAGATCCCGGAACTCTCCGATTACCGGCTCGTCGAGGTGCCGGTGAATGCCGATCCGGAGATGGGCTGGCAGTTCCCGCAGGCGGAGCTGGACAAGCTGGCCGATCCGGCGGTGAAGGTCTTCTTCGTCACCAACCCCAGCAACCCGCCTTCGGTGAAGATCGACGCGAAGGGGTTGGAGGCCATCGCGGCCATCGTCTCGGAGAAGCGGCCGGACCTGATCATCCTCACCGACGATGTCTACGGCACCTTCGCCGACGATTTCGAATCCCTCTTCGCCCGCTGCCCGCGCAACACCGCGCTGGTCTATTCCTTCTCCAAGTATTTCGGTGCCACCGGCTGGCGCCTCGGCGTGATCGCCATGCACCGCGACAACGTGCTCGACCGCGCCCTGGCCAGCCTGCCGGAGGAGGACAGGAAGGCGCTCGACGAACGCTACCGCTCGCTCACTCCCGATCCGCGCAATCTCGCCTTCCTCGACCGCCTGGTGGCGGACAGCCGCAGCGTCGCGCTGAACCACACGGCGGGGCTCTCCACGCCGCAGCAGGTGCAGATGCTGCTCTTCTCGCTCTTCGCGCTGATGGACGGCAAGGACAGCTACAAGGCCGCGCTGAAGAAGGTCATCCGCAGCCGCAAGAAGGCGCTCTACCGCGAGCTTGGCGTGCCGATCGACGACGACGCGAATTCGGTGGACTACTACACGCTGATCGACCTGGAGAAGGTGACGCTCGGCCTCTATGGCCGCGACTTCGCCGACTGGGTGCGCGACACGCAGAACCCCACCGAGATCCTGTTCCGCGTCGCCGCCGAGACCGGCATCGTCCTGCTGCCCGGCAAGGGCTTCGGCGCGCCGCATCCCTCGGGCCGCGCCTCCCTCGCCAACCTGAACGAGTACCAGTACGCCGCCATCGGCCGGTCGCTACGGGGCCTCGCCGCCGAGTTGCACGGGACCTTCCTGAAATCCGGCGGGCGGCGGGACGCCGCTCCACAGGCATCCCCGATCGCCGGGACCAGGACCTCCAAGGGGGAGGGGCCGGGAGAGGAGCGGGGCGCCGGCATCACATCCCATGCGGGCATGACGGAAGAAGAACCCTGAATCGAGGACTCGGCGAGAAGGGATGACGGCGCGTCGGTCGCCAGGGGTCAGAGCGGCTCCCCGGCTCCCGTCCCGGCATGGGGGGTCGGGAAGCACCATTCCTCGCCCCGTGCCGTGGTGACGTATTCCGGCCAGCGCAGGTCCACCGGCGGATCGAGGCCGGGCGGCAGCAGCGGCCCCACCCAGCGCGTGCCGCCGACCCCGCCGCCCGTGCGCTCGCGGAATTCCGCCTGCGCCGCTTCCAGCAACTCCGGCCGTCCGGCGAGGTCGAGCAGCGTCAGTGCCATGGTGCGCGCCGCCGCGAACATCCCCGGGTCCATGGCCGCCGGCAGCCCGCCCAGCGCGTTGTAGGCCCAGGCCGGGTAGCTGTAGCCCGGCGAGGGCGGCCGCAGCCGGGGGCGCGCCGCCAGCAGCCGCACCGTGGGCGCGTGCCAGGAATATTCGACATAGTCGTCGGCGCTCAGGTGCTTCTGCCAGGAGGGGAGGCCGGCGCGCTGCGCCGCCTCGTATTCCTCGGGCGGCGTCAGCTTCGTGACCCCCGCGATGAAGGGATCCTCCATCGGCGCCAGCCCCAGGTTGCGCTGGATCTCCCGCCCGAATTCCAGCGCCTCCCGGGAATAGGCGGGGGCGCCGACGGCCTGGAGGTTGCGCCAGGTGATCTCCGTCATCGCGCTGTTGGGCAGCCCGACGCGCGTCTTCGTCACCCAGCGCACGAAGGCGCGGCAGCCCGTGGTGGCCGCCGCCTGCCGCGCGTTGTTGGCCAGCACGCGCCAGATCTGCTCCTGGATCTCCAGCGCCGAACTGCGCCAGGAATACTGGATCTGCGAGAAGCGCGGGGTGAGGTTGTCCGAGGTCGCGCCCGCATCGCCGAGCACGAACTCGTTCAGCGTCCAGGAGCCGGCATGGGGGAACATCGCCTCCTTGGTGTACTTCGTCATCGTGTACATCAGGCACATCGCATCCAGCGCGCCGGGCGAGCGTGCCACCGCATGGGCCGCGTCGATCGGCATCAGCGCGGGATCGACCCAGCGTTCCGGCGCCTCGGATTCGAAGCTGATCACCGCGCTCCAGTAGGCGCCGAAATGCGTTTCCCCGGTCACCGTGTTCAGCGGCCAGGGATGCCAGACCACCGCCGCGTCCAGCCCGTCGTAATAGCCCCGCGCGGCGTGGAAGGGCTTGGAGCCGCAGACCTTTTCCGCCGGCTCGCCGAACAGCTTCAGCGTGCCCGGTGTCCCCTGTGCCTGCATCGCCGATTTCGCCGCCAGCATCGCGGCGAGCGAGGCGGTGCCCAGCACCGAATGCGGGTCGGTGTGCCCGGCGGCATAGGGGTGCAGCCCCTCGCGCGGGGCGGGGTAGGGGACGGCCTGCTGCGAGTTCCCCGGCACCGCGTCGTATTCCGAGAAGCCGGCCAGCACCGGCCCGCCTTCCCCCTGGCCTTCCCCTTGCGTCCAGCGCGCGGCGAAGGCGGTGGGCATGCCGCCCGAGCCTTCCTCGACCTCGAAACCCTCGGCGCGGAGGATCTCCACGTAGTCCCGGACCGAGCGGTACTCGCGCCAAGCGGGTTCCGCATGTGCCCAGATCCGCGCGTTGAAAGCGGAAAGCCGCGCCTCGTTCGCGGCGATCCAGTCCAGCGCGTGCCGGCGCAGCGCCTCGTGCTTTTCCATGCGACGTCTCCTCAGGCCGGCCGAACGTTCCAGAAGGTCGGGAAGCCGTTCAGCACCCCGGTGATCGACTTGCGATAGGCGGTGGGCTGGATGTACTGGCCCAGCGGGTAGAAGGGCACGTCGACCAGGCACTGCTTCTGGATCTCGGTGCAGATCGCCTTCTGCGCCGCCTCGTCCGGCGCCTGGAACCAGGCGTCGCGCAGCTCCTCCGTGCGCGGGCTGGTGGACCAGCCGGCATAGCCCGCCTCGCCATTGCCGCGCAGGGCGATATGCCCTGCCGGATTCAGCCAGTCCGTGCCAGCCCAGCTCGTGACGAAGGCATTCCAGCCGCCCTGCTCGGCCGCGTCCTTGCGGTTGCGCCGGGTCAGCATCGTGCCCCAGTCCAGCGCCAGGTAGTCCACGTTGAAGCCGGCCTGCTTCAGCATGTCCGCGGCGACATCGCCCTGCGACTTCAGCGTCGGGCTGTCGGCCGGCACCATCAGCACCACCTTCTCGCCCTTGTAGCCGGCGGCGGCCAGGTCGCTCTTCACCTTGGCGAGGTCGTGCGGCGGGTTGAACACCTCCAGCCCCGTCTCGCTCGCCATCGGCGTGTTCGGGCAGAAGAAGCCGAGCGGCACATGGAACAGCGCCGGGTCGCCGCCGGTCAGCGCCTGCATGTAGGAGGTCTGGTCGATCGCGCGCAGCAGCGCGCGGCGGATCGCGGGATTGTCGAAGGGCGGCTGCAGGTGGTTGACCCGCAGCATGGTCACCATGCCGGTCGGGTCCGGCACCTGCACCGTCACGTCCTT
Organism: Roseomonas sp. TAS13; assembly: GCF_001950415.1. Lineage (NCBI taxonomy): Bacteria > Pseudomonadati > Pseudomonadota > Alphaproteobacteria > Acetobacterales > Roseomonadaceae > Roseomonas > Roseomonas sp. TAS13. The sequence goes on along the minus strand of NZ_BDLP01000031.1, from coordinate 10,242 downwards.
CATGCTCCGCAACAGGGGCAGCATGTCGTGGTAGGCGTATTCCATCCAGTCCTGCTCGCCGTTCTGCAGGGCGGCGGTGGCGGTGCCGATATCCGGCATGGTGTTCCACACCACGCGGTCGTAGTGGACGATCTTCGGCCCGGCCGTCCAGTCCGGCGTGCCGCCTTCCCGCGGCTTGTAGCCGGCGAACTTCTCATAGACGTTGCGCGCCCCCGGCACGCGCTCATCCGCCTTGAAGCGGAAGGGCCCGCTGCCGATCAGCTCCGGCACCTGCTGGAAGGCGTCCGTCCTTGCCAGCCGTTCCGGCATCATCGCGCACATCAGCGAGGGCGTCTTGCCCAGCGCCGCCGGCAGCAGCGGAAAGGACCGCTTCAGCCGGAAGCGGATGGTGCGGTCGTCGGGCGCGGAAAGCTCGTCCGTGGTGGCGATCAGCGTGGCGCCGAAGGGGTCGCGCTTCGCCCAGCGCCGGATCGAGGCGACGCAGTCCCGGGCCAGAACCTTCTCCCCGTCATGCCAGAGCAGCCCGGGACGGAGCGTCAGGTCCCACTGCTTCCCGTCCTGGGCGATCCGGTGCCCCTCCAGCATCTGCGGCTGCGGCTGGAAGTTGCCGTCCATGCCGTAGAGCGTGTCGAAGACCAGGTAGCCGTGGTTCCGCGACACATAGGGCGTGGTGTAGACCGGATCGAGATAGACGAGGTCGATCTGCGGGATGAAGCGCAGCGTGGTCTGCGAGGCCGCGCGCAGCTTCGCCGGCGCGGCGAGCGACGCCACCGCTCCTCCCAGGATCGCGCCACTTCCCTTGAGCAGGCTGCGTCTCTGCATGTTCCGTCGTCCTTCTGCGCCTAGCGGCTTGGCCCGCCAGCCTGTCACGATGCCATGCCCGGCGCCCTGGGGCGCCCGGCGTCCCGGTTCCGCCGTGTGACCCCCGGGTGGAAAGGCGCCGCCTTTTCCCCGGGCTCTTTGTCCGCTCCCAGGCAGCGCGGTTCTAGCTTCGCCCGGCGCCGCACCATCCCGCCACGAAGGCGGCGATGCTCTTGGTGGTGCCGCGGATGGATTCGATCTCCACCCGCTCGTTGAAGCCATGCACCTGTTCCGCCTTCGGCCCATAGCAGAAGGCCGGGATGCCGTAGAACAGGCTGTAGAAGCGGGCATCGTTCAGCCCGGTGCCGGCCCGGCTCCTCAGCTCGCCCCCGCCGAAGGCCGCGTTCGCCTCGCGCAGCAGCGCCACCGGCGCCTCGGCATTCTCCAGCACGTAGCCGCGCGAGAGATAGCCCGACCAGACCACCTCCGGCGGGTTGTTGGCAAGAAAGGCATCCTTCTGCGCCGTGGCCGCCACGCAGTCGGCGATCTCCTTGCGGCAGGCATCGACGTCCCAGCCGGGCAGGATCGCGATACGGCAATCCACGTCGCACCAGGCGGGCACGGAGGAGGCCCAGTCGCCGCCCTTGATGATGCCCGGGTTGAAGTTCAGCGGGTGCTCCATGGCGCCGTAATGCGGGTCGCTCTTCGCCCGCCGGTTCCAGTCCTCCTCCAGCCCCTCCAGGCCCTGGATCAGCCGGTAGGCCGCCTTGATGGCGTTGGAGCCGTCGCTGGCATAGGCCACATGCGCCGGGATGCCGCGCACCTTCAGCCGGAACCAGAGCACGCCGACGCAGACATCGGTGATCGTCCGGTTGCTCGGCTCCGGCAGCAGCGCGCAATCGGCGCGGTAGCCGCGTTGCAGCGTCGAGAGCGCGCCGACCCCGGTGCTTTCCTCCTCGATCACCGACTGGAAATGCAGCCGCCCCTTGAGGCTGTAGCCCGCCTGCCGCACCGCCTCGACCGCGTAGAGCGCGGCGATGGTGCCGGACTTCATGTCGCCCGCCCCGCGCCCGTACATCCAGCCATCCTTCACCACCGGGCTGAAGGGCGGCGTGTCCCACATGTCCAGCGGACCCGCCGGCACCACGTCGCAATGCCCCTGCAGGATCAGCGAGCGGCCCGTTTCCTGCGCCGGGCGCAGCGTGCCCACCACGGTCCGGGCCTGGGAGAAGTCGTGCTCGATCACGCCGCAATCGGGCAGGCCGGCGAGATCCTCCATGCGGATCGTCCAGTCATCGACCGTGTAGCCGCGCTCGCGCAGCAGGTCGGCCATCATGTCCTGGGCCGGGCCCTCGGCGCCGCGCGTGCTGGGGATGGCGGAGAAGCGCTTCGTCGTCTCGATCTGCGCGTCGAAGTTCCGGTCCACCGCCTCGGCGATTCGGGCGGCGAGTTCGGGGTCGATCATGCGGGAACCTCCTTTGCGGCAGGGCGCGATGATCGCGCGCCGGTGAGGCGGCACAATCAGCTATTTGGCGAGGACCGGTGCCTTTTCCGCACCGGTGCGTCCGGCCCGCCCGCACATGCCGTGCAGCCAGTCCCGCACCGTGACGATCTCCTCCTCCTCCCAGCGGCGCGTATCGGCCAGGACGTGATAGGATTTGGGCCGCACCTCGGAGGGGAAGGGCTCCACCAGCCGCCCTTGCCGCAGGTCCTCCTCCACCAGCAGCTCGTTGGCCAGCGCCACGCCCTGGCCCAGCCGCGCCGCCTCCAGCGCCAGGTGCGCGGTGCCGAGGCAGGAGCCGAAGGGCTGGCGGCGGCAGCGCATGGCCCGCAGCCAGTGCCGCCAGAGGTCCATGGATTCGTCGTGCAGCATCGGCAGGCGCAGCAGGTCGTCCACGTCGCGGATGCTCTGCCGTGCCAGCAGGGCCGGGCTCATCACGGGAAAGACGCGCGGCTGCGCCATTTCCTCGCTCCGCAGCGGCGGCAGCACGGCGAGGTGCTCCAGGTACACCACCTCCACATCCACCTCGACGCCCTCGGGTCTGCCGCGGGACAGGCGCGGCTCCAGCATCACCTCGCGCCCGGGCAGCAGCCGCTGCAACTCCGGCAGGCAGGGCAGCACGCGCACGTTGGAGAAGCCCGGCACGCAGCGGATGGTCAGCGGCCGCCGCTGCCGGCGCAGGTCCGCCGCCGCCTCCGCCAGCCCGGCCAGGTGCGGCGCCACCCGCGCCGCGAAACGCGCGCCCTCCGCCGTCAGGGCCAGCCCGCGTCCGGAGGGGCCGACCAGCGGCACGCCCAGCGCCCGCTCCAGGTTGTGGACATGGCGGGACACCACCGTGTGGCTGACCCCCAGCGCCTCGCCCGCCGCCCGCACGCTGCCGGTGCTGGCCAGCGCGTGGAAGGCGCGCAACGCCACCAGGGGAGGGAGCTTCAGCAGGATCTCCACCTTTGGAAAAGCGGGATCATATCGTGCCCCGGCCGGTTGCGAAGGGCCGGGCACCCGCCCGATCATCATCCACCTGACGCCTGCCTGTCATCGCCCTGTCACCGATCCGCCGCAGTTTCCGCCGCGCACCGGATCAGGGGAGTCGGGGGAACATGCGATCGACGCGGCGTCACCTTCTGGGCGGCGGCCTCGCGGCCGTCCTTCCCGGCCTGCCGGCCGCCGCCAGCGCCCAGGCGGCTGGCACCGACACGCGCCCCGTTCTGCGCATCGGGGTCGCCGACCTGCCGCCGACGCTGGAGCCGGCCAAGGAGCTCAGCAATGTCGGCACACGCATCACCTATTCCGTTTTCGACACGCTGATCCGGCGTGACTTCCTGTCATCCCCGGATGGGGGCGGCGCCCGCCTCGTGCCGCATCTGGCCACGGCATGGCGGCGCGAAGGCGATCGCGACCTGCTCGTCACGCTGCGCCCTGGCGTGCGCTTCCACAACGGTGACACGCTTGCCGCCGAGGACGTGGTCTTCACCTTCGGCCGCATGATGGGCGACCAGCCGTTGCTGGTGGAGGCGAAGTCCTATTTTCCCACGCTGGAATCGGTGACCGCGGAAGGGCCGCTCGCCGTCCGCTTCCGCACCCGCGTGCCCGATATCCTGCTGGAGCAGCGCCTCGCCTCCTGGTGCTCCTGGATCGTCAACAAGCGCGCCTATGAGGAGCTCGGCCTGCAGGGCTTCGGCCAGGCCCCGGTCGGCACCGGCCCCTACCGCCTGCGCAGCCTCCGCCGCGACCAGGCGATCGTGCTCGACGCCTTCGACGATTACTGGATGGGCCGCCCGACTGCCCGCGCGGTGGAGTTCCGCGGGATTCCGCAGGTCGCCGGCCGCACCGCCGCCCTGCTCGCCGGCGATATCGACCTCGCCACCAATATCCCGCCCGACCAGGTGGAGGAGCTTCAGGGCCGCTCCGGCATCGATCTGCGCAGCGTGGTGCTCGCCAATGTCCATGTCCTGGTCTTCGACCAGCGCGGCGCCGGCCTCTCCGACAAGCGCGTCCGCCAGGCGCTGGGTCTCGCCATCGACCGCGAGTTGCTGGTGAAGACGCTCTGGAACGGCGCCGCCCTGGTGCCGCACAGCCACAACTTCCCCGAATACGGCGACATGTACCTGCCGGGCCGCAGCCTGCGCTATGACCCGGACCGCGCCCGCGCGCTGCTGCGCGAGGCGGGCTATGACGGCACCGAGATCACCTACCGCACCCAGGCCAACTACTACACCAACGCCCTCCCGGCAGCGCAGGTGCTGGTTGAGATGTGGAAGGCGGTCGGCCTCAATGTCCGCCTGCAGGTGGTGGAGAATGCCGCGCAGCTCCGCCCGGCGGCCGGTGGCCAGATCAGCAACTGGTCCAACTCCACCCGCCTGCCGGACCCGCTCGGCGCGATCTGGATCGGCTGGGGGCCCGGCAGCACGCCCCAGGTCTCGAAATCCTGGACCTCCACTGCGGCCTTCAACCGCGCCGGCCATGCGCTGGAGGCAGAGACCGACCCGGCGAAGCGCCGCGCCCTCTTCGCCACCATGCTCGATGCCTGGGAGGACGAGGCGCCGGGCACCATCCTCTACCAGCCCGCCGAACTCTATGCCGTGCGCTCCAACATCCGCTGGCGTCCCTATACCTTCTACTTCATGGACCTGCGTCCGGATAACCTGAGCTTCGCCTGATGCCCGATCCCCGTATCGTCGCGCATCGCGGCTGTTCCGCCTTCCACCGCTAGAACTCGCCCGCCGCCCTGCGCCGCATGGCCGGGGAGGGGGCCAGCGGCTTCCTGGTGAACGATCCCGCCGCCGCGCGCCGCGCGCTGGCTGCCTGAAGGGGGACAGGCCCCGGGGGCAGGGCTTTCCGCCTGTTCCCTCGGGGCGCGCTCCTTACTCCGCCGGCTGGGTCGCCGGCCCGATGCGTGGCCCGGCGCCGCTCCCGCGCAGCCGCTTCGCCCACTGGCCGAGCGCCTCGAAGCCCAGGTACAGCACCGGGGTCACGAAGAGCGTCAACGCCTGGCTGACCGCGAGGCCGCCGACGATGGCGAGGCCCAGCGGCTGACGCAGCTCCGCCGCCGCACCCCAGCCCGCAGCGATCGGCACCGCGCCCGCGGCGGCGGCCAGGGTGGTCATCAGGATCGGCCGGAAGCGCAGCAGGCAGGCCGCGCGCACGGCGGAAAGCGCGTCCTCGCCCTCCCGCTGCCGGACCAGTGCCACATCCACCACCATGATGGCGTTCTTCTTCACCAGCCCGACCAGCAGCAGCACGCCGATCACCGCGATCACCGACAGGTCCAGGCCGAACCACCACAGCGTCGCCAGCGCGCCGAGCGCCGCCGCCGGCAGGCCGGACAGGATGGTCAGCGGATGCACGAGGCTCTCGTAGAGCACGCCGAGGACCACATACATCACCAGCACCGCGGCCAGGATCAGCATCCCCTGGCCCGCCAGCGCCTGCTGGAAGACCTGCGCCGTGCCGGAGAAGCTGCCGATCACCCCGGCGGGCAGGCCCAGCTCCTCCTCCGCCTGCTGGATCGCCGCCGTGGCGTCGCCCAGCGCCACGCCCGGTGCCACGTTGAAGCCGATCGTCACCGCCGGAAGCTGCCCCTGGTGCCCCACGGTCAGCGGCCCGGTGGAGCGCGTCACCTTCGCCAGGGTGGAGAGCGGCACCAGCTTGCCGCCGCTGGCGCGGAGATAGATCTTGTCCAGCCCGTCCTCGTTGCGCTGGTCCTCCGGCAGCGCCTCGACGATCACCGGATAGGCATTGGCCTGGGCATAGATGGTCGAGATCTGCCGCGCGCCGAAGGCGGAGTAGAGCGCCTGCCGCACCTGGTCGATGTTCACGCCCAGGGCCGCCGCGCGCTCCCGGTCCACCTGCACCGAGACCACGGGCGCGTCCAGTGTCAGGTCGGTGTTCACGTCCTGGAGCTGCGGCAGCCGCCGCAGCCGCGCCGCGAGCTTCTCCGAGAAGTCGTAGAGCGTATCGGAATCGAGGCCCTGGAGGGTGTAGATGTAGAGCGTGCGCGCCTGCCGCGCGCCGAAGGACAGGTTCTGGATCGGTTGCAGATAGACGCTGAGCCCCGGCACGCGGGCCGTCGCGCGGCGGAGCTGCTGCACCACCTCGCCGATCGGCGGCCGCTGGTCGCGCGGCTTCAGCTCCACATACATGCGCCCCTGGTTGATCGACAGGCTGTTGCCCACGGCGCCGACGGAGGAGTTCACCATCTGCACGGCGGGGTTGGCCTGGATGATCTTCGCCGCCTGCCCCTGGAGGTCGAGCATCGCGTCGAAGGAGGCGTCGCGCGGCCCTTCGGTGGAGACGGAAAGCAGCCCCGTGTCCTCGATCGGGAAGAAGCCCTTTGGCATCGCCACGGCCATCCAGCCCGCCGCCGCCAGCGAGGCGATGAAGAAGAGCCAGACCACGGCCCGCCAGCGCAGGGCGATGTCCAGCGCCCAGGCATAGGCCCGCTCCACCGCGCGGAAACAGCCCTCCAGCGCCGCATCGACCCGCGACGGCTTGCTGTGCGCGGGCAGCCAGGAGGACATCATGGCGGTCAGCGTCAGCGAGACGATGCAGGACACCGCGACGGCCAGCGACACGGTGGCGGCGAAGGCGTTGAACACCCGTCCCACCACCCCGCCCATCAGCAGGATCGGCAGGAAGACCGCGATCAGCGAGCAGGTGATCGAGACGATGGTGAAGCCCACTTCGCGCGAGCCGCGCAGCGCCGCCTCCAGGGGGTGCATCCCTTCCTCGACATGGCGGACGATGGCCTCCAGCATCACGATCGCGTCGTCCACCACGAGGCCGACCGCGAGCGTCAGCCCCAGCAACGTCACGTTGTCGATGCCGTAGCCCAGCAGGTACATCAGCCCCAGCGTGCCGGCGAGCGAGACGGGCACCGCGACCACCGGGATCAGCGTCGCCATCATCCGCCGCAGGAAGAGCCAGACCACCAGCACCACCAGGCCGACGGCGATCAGCAGGCTTTCCTGCACGTCATGCACCGCCGCCCGGATCGAGACGGAGCGGTCCAGGTTCACGTCCAGCGTCGCGCCCGGCGGCAGCGCCGCCTGCAGCGCGGGCAGGGCCGCCCGCACACCGTCCACCACATCCACCGTGTTGGCGTCCGGCTGCCGCTGCACCGCCAGCGTCAGTCCGCGCGTGCCGTTGCGGAAGGAGGCGATGCGGTCGTTCTGCACCCCGTCCACCGTGTCGGCGATGTCGGACAGCCGCACCGGCGCGCCGGCGCGCCCCGCCACGATCAGGTGCCCGAAGGCATCCGCGTCGGGCGGCTGGTCGTTGGCCCGCAGCACGAGTTGCTGGCGCGGCCCGCTCAGCGTGCCGACCGGCGTGTTGGAATTGGCGGTGGCGATGGCGTTGCTCACCTGATCGAGCGTGAGGCCCATCGAGGCCAGCCGCTCCGGCCGCATCCGCACCCGCACGGAATAGAGCTGCTCGCCGAAGGTCACCACCTGCGCCACGCCGGGCACGCGCGACAGGGCGGGGGAGATCAGCGTCGAGGCGATGTCGTTCAGCTTGTACAGCGGCACGTCGCCGCCCGAGAGCGTCAGCAGCAGCACCGGCGCATCCGCCGGGTTCGACTTGCGGTAGGACGGCGGCGTCGTCATCTCCGTCGGCAGCCGCCGCTGCGCCCGGGTCAGCGCCGCCTGCACGTCCTGCGCCGCCGCGTCGATGTTGCGGCTCAGCACGAACTGCAGGGTGATCTGCGTCGTGCCCTGGCCGGAGGTGGAGGAGATGCTGTCGATCCCGGCGATGGTCGAGAATTCCCGCTCCATCGGCAGTGCCACCGAGGTCGCCATGGTTTCCGGGCTTGCCCCCGGCAACTGGGCGGAGACGGTGATCACCGGGAAGTCCACCCGCGGCACGGCGGCCACCGGCATGGAGAAATAGGCCAGGATGCCCGCCAGCACCGCCGCCACGGCGAGCAGCCCGGTCATCACCGGGCGGCGGATGAAGGGTTCGGAGAGGTTCATCGCGCCGCCGCCTCACGCTGCGCGCGGCCCGGTTCCGCGCCGCCGACCTTGGGGGCGCCTCCGGCGGCACCGTTGCGGATCGTCACGCGCGTGCCGTCCTGCAACCGCTGCGCCCCTTCGGTCACCACCGGTTCCCCATCCGCGAGCGCGGCATCGGCCAGGACCGCCCGGCCGGAGGCATAGCGCACCACGCTGACCGCGACCCGCCGGGCGGCGGCGTTGTCGCCCTCCCCCTTCACCGCGTACAGGAAGCTGCCCTGCTGCCCGCGCTGCACCGCCGCCGCCGGGACCGACAGGGCCTTCGGGTCGGTGCGCGGCACCAGCACCACCTCCAGGTACTGGCCCGGCCAGAAGCGCGCCGGGGCATTGGCGAAGCGGCCCTTCATGCGGATCGTGCCGGTGGTGCTGTCCACCGTGCTGTCCACGAAGACCAGCTCGCCCTCGGCGCGCGGCCCCTGATCCTCCGGCGCCCGCGCCAGCACCCGGGGTGCGGCGGCCTGGCCGGCGGCGGCGCCCTGCTGCGCCGCGTGCACCACGGAAAGCCAGCGTTCCGGCACGGCGAAGGTGACCAGGATCGGGTCCGTCTGGGTGATGGTGGCCAGCACCACGCCCTCCGAGGCCCGCACGAAGTTCCCGGCCTTCACCGGCAGCGCGCCCAGCCGCCCCGGCGCCTCGGCGCGGATCGTGGCGAAGTCCAGGTTCAGCCGGGTCTGCGCCAGCAGCGCCTCGTCCGCCCGCACCACCGCAGCCGCCGCGGTGGCGTCGGCCTGCGCCTGCTCCAGCCGCTGCTGCGAGGCATAGGCGCCCGATTGCAGCGAGGCATAGCGCCGCGCGTCCTCCTGCGCCCGCGTCAGCGTCGAGCGGTCGCGGTCCAGGTTCGCCTGCTGCTGCGCGAGCTGGGCCTGGATGAGGCGGCTGTCCAGCGTGAACAGCACCTGCCCCGCCTGCACCCGGTCGCCCTCGTTGACCCAGACCTTCTCCACCTGCCCATCGACGCGGGAGCGGACGGAGATGACCGAGGGCGCCTCGGCATTGCCGTTGGTCAGCACCTCCACCGCCACCGGTCCCACCGTGGCCGCGGCCACCGCGACCGAGACGGCCGGTGCCCCGCCGCCGCGTTCCTGCGCCCCCGCCGGCGCGCCGGGCAGGCACAGGGCCGAGGCCAGCAGGATTCCGGGCAGCGGCCCGGATGGAAACGGGAAGGACGCCCCCGGAAGGGATCGGGCACGAAGCGCGAAGGGCATGGACGAGACCCGCAGGAGGAGGGGACAGCAAGCTTTGATGCTGCCTTTTCTGCAATGATCATACCGGAAACATTACGCTCACCGAGGCGCGAACTTCGCGCTGTGATGCTTTGTCACCGGAAGACCGGGCGTCCGCCGCGCCGGATGAACGGGGCGCAAGCCGGCGGACGTGCCCGGCACCCGGCGGCCAAGGCAGCCGTCGCGGATGGCGCGCCTCGCTTCCACCGGCGAAGCGCCGCTGCCGCGACCTTTTGCGCCGGCCGCCACGCCGCTCCCGCCATCGCGTGATGACGCTGGAAGGATGACGAGGACTTCATCTTCCGTGTTCCGGCCGGTCTCCCTGGATGTGGGCCGTCACCACGCTTCCACGGCCGCCCCTGACCGGCGGGAGGGCGTCCTGCCCCGCTTATGGACCGCGCCTGCCCATGGCATAGCGGTCGGGCCCATGACGCCGCCCGAATCCCTGCTGCCCTCCCCACCTGCCGCCATCCGTCACCAGCGGGCCGAGGGCACGGCGGAACTCGCCTTCGCCCTGGCCGCTTCCGGTGGCGCCGCGCCCCGTACCGTGCTGCGCCATCTCCATCAGGCCGCCCCGCTGCGCGTCCTCTTTCCCAGGCCCGAGCCCGGCGAGCCGCCGCTCGCCGCCCTGGTCAACACCGCCGGCGGCCTGGCCGGCGGCGACGCTGTCTCTTGATCACATCTACGCACAGCTCCACCGTAAGGCGAA
>NZ_BDLP01000030.1:0-25588 GCF_001950415.1 Roseomonas sp. TAS13 | reverse complement strand
GTAGGGGTCCAGGTGGTTGAACACCTCGTCGAAACTGGCCTGCAGCAGCGCGTCCGCCCCGGCCCGCCGCAGGGTGGGGGAGACCCCCCAGGCCGCGCCATAGAGCCAGGACAGGGCGGTGGCGGCCTCGGCCAAGGTGTTCGGCGTGGCGCGCTGCGCCAGGCTCCGCCCCAGCAGCGAGACGCGCAACACGCCGTCGCGCGCCTCCACGTCGAAGCCCGGCTCCAGGGCAGTCAGCCCGCGCAGCGCCCAGAGCGCGAGGTCGGGTGGCGTCACGGGATCGAGATGCCGCTCGGCGATCGCTTCGAAACCCGCCTGGAGCGTGGTCTCGATCAGCGGGGCCGGGTAGGTCTGCGCGCGTGCCGGTCCAGCCCCCAGGAGCAGGGCCGGAACAAGCAGGATCAGCGCTGCCGCGACGAAGCGCCGGAACGGGCCCTGCCAGCGGCAGGGCGCTTCACGCCCGCCTTGCGACCCACGCGCGGGTCGCCTTGCAGGAGATCGAATGTCAGGCTGCCGGTCAGGGGCATGGCCTCGGCCAGGCGAACCTCGACCGGCTGTCCCAACGAGAAGGCGAGGCCCGTATGACGGCCCACCAAGCGCTGCGCGCCTTCCTCGTGTTCCCATCGGTCATCCGGCAAGACGCGAATCGGAACGATTCCGCTCGCGCCATTGGTGTCCAGCGTGACGAAGAGACCGAAGCGTGTCACCCCGGAAACCCGTGCGGGGAAAGTAGCACCGACATGGTCCGCCATATAGGCGGCGAGATAGCGGTCCACCGCGTCGCGTTCCGCCTGGGCGGCGCGGCGCTCGGTTCGCGTGATGTCTTCGCCGGTTTCGGTAAACCCCTGGGCTTCCTCGCTTGTCAAACCGTCCGGGCCGAGGCGCAGGCCGGCGATCAGGGCGCGATGGACCAGAAGGTCTGCGTAACGGCGGATCGGACTCGTGAAATGTGCATAGCGGCGCAAGGCGAGGCCGAAATGGCCGATGTTGTCCGGCGCGTATTCCGCCTGGGACTGGGCCCGCAGCACCGTTTCATGCACGAGCCGCTCCTCGGGACGGTCCTTCACCTGTTCCAGCAGTTGCGCGAAGTCCCGTGGGCGCAACTCGTTGCCGGGCGGCAGGGACAGGCCGAACGTGTCCAGGAACTGCCGCAGCCCTTCCATCTTCAGGTCGGAGGGGCGGTCATGGACCCGGTACATGCAGGGCTGGTGCAGCCGCTCCAGCTCCTCCGCCGCGCAGACATTGGCGGCGACCATGAATTCCTCGATCAGCCGGTGGCTGTCGAGTCGGGCGCGCGGCCGCACCGCCAGCACCTTGCCCTCGGGGCTCAGCTCCACCTTCCGTTCCGGCAGGTCGAGGTCCAGCGTGCCGCGCTTCTCCCGCGCGCCCAGCAGGGCGCGGTAGGCGCCGTAGAGCTCGTCGAACCGCGCCTCGCCGGCCTCGTGCGCCGACTGCACCGCCTCATAGGTCAGCCGGGCGGTGGAGCGCATGAGGCCGCGCCCGAAGCGGTGCGACTGCTTCCGCCCCTCTGCGTCGAAATGCATCCGCACGAAAAGGCAGCCGCGATCCTCGTCCGGGCGCAGGGAGCACCAGCCGTTGCTGAGCGCCTCCGGCAGCATCGGCACGACCCGGTCGGGGAAATAGACGCTGTTGCCGCGCCGCCGCGCCTCCCGGTCCAGCGCCGAGCCGGGGCGGACGTAATGCGCGACATCGGCGATGGCGACCGTCACCTGCCAGCCCTTGCCATCGCCTTCGGCATGGACAGCATCGTCGAAGTCCCGCGCGTCCTCGCCATCGATGGTGACCAGCGGCAGGTCGCGCAGGTCCTCGCGCCCCTCCGGCCCGACGCCGCGGGCACGCTCGGCCTGGCGCAGCGCCTCGCCGTCGAAGGCGTCGGGGATGCCATGGGCATGGATGCAGACCAGCGAGACCGAGCGGGGCTCGCCTATCCTGCCCAGCCGCTCCAGCACCCGCACGGGACGCAGGCCCAGCCCGTGGCCGGGGAGGGGTTCCGCCAGGACGAGGTCGCCATCCCCGGCGCCGTTCTCCTCGCCGGGCGGCACGCGCCAGTCGGCCCGGATGCGCCGGTCCACCGGGCGGACCAGGCCTTTCTCGAACATGCCCAGCACGCGGGAGGAACCCTGTTCCGCGAGGCGGCGGATCGTGCGGCCCTCGTATTTCTCGCGCCCCGCCGGCTTCAGCCGCGCCAGCACCCGGTCGCCCGGCGCCAGGGCCGGCTGCCCCTTCGGTTCGGGGCGCATGTAGATCAGCGGCGGGCGGCCGTTCTCCCAGTTCACCGGGCGGGCGAGGGGATCGCCATCCGGGTCGGTGCCGAAGACCTCGACGATCGCGGTTTCCGGCAGGTTGGCGGCATGGCGGAAGGAGCGGCGGCCGGAAGGCGCGGCGCTGCCCTCGGCCCGCAGCTCCTTCAGCAGGGCGCGCAGGGCCGGCCGGTGCTCCACGCCCAGGCCGAAATGCCGCACGATCTGGCTCTTGCCCACCGTGCCGCCAGCGGCACGCAGGAAGGCGCGCAGCTCCTCCCGCGTCGGCAGGCTGGCCGGGGCCTCGGGCTCGGCGGCAGCGCGACGGCGGGCGCTGGCCTGGGGGCCGGCGCCACGGCGCAGCTTCACGCGAAGGCTTGGCCGGCCGGGAGTGCCCGCGATGCGGCGTGCCATCGCGACGGCGTCCGCTCAGGCCTTGGCGGTCTTGCGCGCCGCCGGCTTGGCCGTGGGCTTGCCGGCGGCGGCCTTGGCCACCGTCTTGCCGGCCGCCTTGCGCGGCGCGGCCTTCTTCGTGGCGGGGGCCTTGGCGGCGGGCTTCGCCTCCCCGTCGCCGGCGGCGGGTTTCGCGGCCGCCTTCTTCGCCCCGGCCTTGGCCTTGCCTTTGGCTCCGCCCTTGCCTCCCTTGGCGGGAAGCGGCTTGCCCTTCTCAGCCAGCAGCGCCACCGCCTGTTCCAGGGTGAAATCCTCCGCCTGGACGTTGCGGGGCAGGCTGGCCACGATCTGGCCATGCTGGGCATAGGGGCCGAAGCGGCCGCGGCGGATCTCGACCGGCACGCCGTCCTTCGGGTGCTCGCCCAGCACCACGGAACGTGGCTTGGCGTCGGCCAGCAGCGCCACGGCCCGGTTCAGGCCGACGGTCAGCACGTCATCGTCCTTGTCGAGCGACTTGGACAGCGTGCCCATGGTCAGATACGGGCCGAAACGCCCGAGATGGGCGGTGATCTCCTCGCCCGTCTCGGGATGCACCCCGACGATGCGCGGCATGGACAGCAGGGCGAGAGCACGTTCCAGCGTCACCCCTTCCGGCTCCATGCCCCGGGTCAGGCTGGCGCGGCGCGGCTTGGTCGGCTTGCCCTTCTCGTCCACCCCCGGTTCGCCGAGCTGGACATAGATGCCATAGGGTCCGCGCCGCATGGTAACCGGCAGCCCGTCCGGGCTCGTGCCCAGCTCACGCACGCCGTCGGCGAAGCCCGCCGTCTCGTCGCCCTCGGCGCCGGGGGCGATCAGCGGGCGCGTGTAGCGGCATTCCGGGTAGTTGGAGCAGCCGATGAAGGCGCCCGTCTTGCCCAGCCGCAGCCCGAGCCGCCCGGTATGGCAGTTCGGGCATTCGCGCGGGTCCTTGCCATCATCCGCGGGCGGGAAGAAATGCGGCCCCAGATCCTCGTCCAGCGCGTCGATCACGTCGCTGATCTTGAGGTCCTTGGTCGCGGCCACGGCCTTGGAGAAGGCGTCCCAGAACTCGGCCATGACCTCCCGCCAGTCGGCGCGGCCGCCGCTGATGTCGTCGAGCTTCTCCTCCAGCGCGGCGGTGAAGTTGGTGTCCACGTAGCGCTCGAAGAAGGCCACCAGGAAGGCGGTGACGAGGCGGCCGCGATCCTCCGGCTGGAAGCGGCGCTTCTCCAGCTTCACATAGCTGCGGTCCTGCAGCGTCTGCAGGATGGAGGCATAGGTGGAGGGGCGGCCGATGCCGAGCTCCTCCATCTTCTTCACCAGGGAAGCCTCGGAATAGCGCGGCGGCGGCTGCGTGAAATGCTGCTCCGGCGTGACCTCACCGCGCTTCAGCGCGTCCCGCTCCGCCATCGGAGGCAGCACGCGGCCATCCTCATCGCCGAGGGCGGCGGCGGGGGCGTCGTCCACATCCTCGCGGTACAGCTTCAGGAAGCCGTCGAAGGCGATCACCGAGCCGGTGGCGCGCAGCTTCGTCCGGCCCGTGCCCTCGGCGATCTCCACCGTGGTCTGGTCCAGCTCCGCCGAGGCCATCTGGCTGGCCACGGCGCGCTTCCAGACCAGGTCGTAGAGGCGACGCTGGTCCGGGTTCAGGTAGCGCGCCACCTGCATCGGGGTGCGCTGCACGTCGGTCGGGCGGATCGCCTCGTGCGCCTCCTGGGCGTTCTTGGCGCGGGAGGAATATTCGCGGGCCTGCGGCGGCAGGTAGTTCTGGCCGAATTCCTCGCCGACATGGCCGCGGATGGCCTGGATCGCCTCGGCCGACATCTGCACGCCGTCGGTCCGCATATAGGTGATCAGGCCGACCGTCTCGCCGCCGATCTCCACGCCCTCGTAGAGCTGCTGCGCCAGGCGCATCGTCGCCTGGGCACCGAAGCCCAGCTTGCGCGAGGCCTCCTGCTGCAGGGTCGAGGTGGTGAAGGGCGCCTGCGGATTGCGGCGGACCCGCTTCTTCTCGACCGAGGCGACGCTGAACTCGCCCGCCTCGATGGCGACGACGGCGCGCTTCGCGGCGGCCTCGTCCGGCAGGTCGAACTGCTCCAGCCGCCTGCCGTCCAGATGCGTCAGCCGCGCGGTGAAATGCGCCCCGATCGGCGTGGCGAAGCGCGTCTCCACCGTCCAGTACTCGCGTGGCCTGAAGACCTCGATCTCCGCCTCGCGCTCGCAGATCAGGCGCAGCGCGACCGACTGCACCCGCCCGGCCGAGCGGCTGCCCGGCAGCTTGCGCCAGAGCACGGGGGACAGCGTGAAGCCCACGAGGTAGTCGAGCGCGCGCCGGGCCAGATAGGCCTCGATCAGCGGCGTATCCAGGTCGCGCGGATGGTCGATGGCGTACTGGACGGCGCGCTTGGTGATCTCGTTGAAGGTGATGCGGTGGACCTCGAGGCCCTTCAGCAGCCGCTTCTTCTCCAGCATCTCCCGCACATGCCAGGAGATGGCCTCGCCCTCGCGATCCGGGTCGGTGGCGAGGAAGAGCCGCTTGGCCCCCTTCAGCGCCGAGGCGATCTCGCGCAGCTGCCGCTCCCCGCGCTCCTCGGACTCCCAGTCCATGGCGAAGCCTTCCTCAGGCCGCACGGAACCGTCCTTGGCGGGCAGGTCGCGCACATGGCCGAAGGAGGCGATGACCTTGTAGCCGCCACCCAGGTACTTGTTGATGGTCTTGGCCTTGGCGGGGGATTCTACGACGACGACGTCGGTCATTTTTGCTCTGAGGTGTCCTCCCGACCCGCAACGGCGGATCGGACAATGCGGTTTCCTGGCAGCACCTCGATCCGTCCTGACATCTCAAGATCGGCGATCAGGCCCTGAAGATCGGAATGCGAGAGGTGGCAGCGGCGCAGGATTTCGTCAACCGCCACGGGAGAATAGCCAATCAGGTCAAGCAGATAGCCTGTCTCCGAACCCTCCGGCATTGGTTCTGGCGGCGAATCCATCGCGCCGGGGCGCGGCCCGGCGCCTGCCGTCCGGCCCGTTTCGGGCAGGCGCAGCGAGACCGGCCGGGGTGCTTCCGGCAGGTGCGCCAGCACGTCCCCGGCATGTTCGCAGAGGGTCGCGCCCTGCCGCAGCAGGTCGTTGGAGCCCCGGCAGCGTGGGTCGAGCGGGCTGCCCGGCACGGCGAAAACCTCGCGCCCGGCCTCGATGGCATGCTGGACGGTGAGCAGCGTGCCGGACCCCATCGCGGCCTCCACCACGACCACCCCCAGGCTCAGCCCGGCGACGATCCGGTTGCGGCGCGGGAAATGGCGATGGGAGGGCTGCGTCCCCAGCGGATACTCGGCCACCAGCGCCCCGCCCTCCGCCGCGATCCGCTCCTGTAGCCGGGCATTCTCGGGCGGGTAGGCGACATCCAGCCCGCCGGGCAGGACCGCCACGGTGCGCCCCTTCCGCAGCGCGCCCTCATGCGCCGCCGTGTCCACCCCGCGCGCCAGGCCGGAGGTAACGGCGATTCCGCCCCCGGCCAGCGCCGCCGCGATCTCCTCGGCGATGCGGCGCCCAGGGGCCGAGGCGTTCCGCGCGCCGACGATGGCGACGTGCCGCAGCGCCAGGATGGACGGGTCGCCCAGCACCGCCAGCACCGCCGGGGGATCGCCGATCAGGGACAGGATCTCGGGATAGCCGTCTTCCTGCCAGTGCAGGAAACGGCCACCCGCTTCCCGCACCGCGTCGTATTCCCGCCGGACCGTGTCGGGGGGCGGCGGCGCGAAGCGCCCGCCATCCCGCCGCGCCGGCCAGCGGGGCAGGGCCTCCAGCGCGGCGAGGCCGCTGCCGAAGCGTTCCAGCAGGGCGCGGAAGCGCACCGTGCCGATGCCGTCGGTGCGGGCCAGCCGCAGACGGGCCAGGGCCTCCGCCTCGTTCAAGCGCCCGGCTTCTCCTTGCCCTGCCCGATCCGGGGCTCCGTGCCGGCCAGCAGCCGGCGGATGTTCTCATGGTGCCGAACATAGACGTAGAGCACGATCAGCGTCACCGCGATGGCGACGGCCGGCACCTCCAGCGCCCAGGCGGCCAGCAGCGCGATGGCCAAGCCGCCCAGGGCCCCGGCGGAGGAGATCCGCGTGACCTTCGCCACCGCCAGCCAGCCCAGCGCCGCCGCCAGGAAGACCCAGATGGACAGCGCCAGGAAGACGCCGAGCGAGGTCGCCACGCCCTTGCCGCCCCGGAAGCCGAGCCAGGGCGGATGGCAGTGCCCCAGCACAGCGCCCACCGCCGCGGCCGGTGCCGCGCCGGGGCCGAGCAGGGCCGCGGCCAGCAGCACCGCCGCCGTGCCCTTCAGCGCGTCGAGCAGCAGGGTGGCGGCGGCCAGCTTCCTGTTGCCGGTGCGCAGCACGTTGGTGGCGCCGATATTGCCGGAGCCGATGCTGCGGATATCCCCCAGCCCGGCGGCCCGGGTCAGGATCAGCCCGAAGGGAATGGAGCCCAGCAGCAGCCCGATCAGCAGGCCCAGCAGATGGAGTGTCCAGGGGCTCATCCGCCGAAGACCCGCCGCCCGGCCTTCCAGGTCCCGATGACCCGGCCCTCCAGCGCCCGCCCGTCGAAGGGCGAGTTCTGCGCCTTGCCGGGCAGCCTGCCGGCCTCGACCTTCCAGGCGCGCTCCAGGTCGAAGAGCACGAGGTCCGCCGGGGCGCCGGCGGCCAGGCGCCCGGACTCCAGCCCCAGCAGCTTCGCCGGACCGGCGGTCAGCAGCGCCATGGCCCGCAGCAACGGCAGGTCCCCGGCATGGACGCGGGCCAGGGTGACGGAGAGCAGCGTCGCCAGCCCGGCGCCGCCGGCCTCGGCCTGGGCAAAGGGCAGGCGCTTGTCGTCGGCGTCGCGCGGCTGGTGGTCGGAGGCGATGGCATCGACTGTGCCATCCGCCAGGGCCGCCACCACCGCCTCGCGGTCGCTCTCGGGGCGCAGCGGCGGCTCCAGCTTGGCATAGGTGCGGTAGTCGCCGATCGCCGTCTCGTTCAGGTCGAAATAGGGCGGCGCCGTGTCGCAGGTGACGCGCAGCCCCTCGGCCTTGGCCTCGCGCACCAGTTCCAGCGCCGCCGCCGTCGAGAGATGGGCGAAGTGGACATGGCCGCCGGTCAGCCGCGCCAGGGCGATGTCGCGGGCGACCTGCATCGCCTCGGCCGCTGCCGGCACGCTGGGCAGGCCGAGCCGCGTCGCCAGCTCGCCCTCGGTCGCCGCCGCGCCGCGCGACAGGCTGGGCACGGCCGGGTGCTGCACGATGAAGCTGCCGAAGGCCCGGGCATAGGAGAGGGCGATCCGCATGGTCCTGGCATCGCCGATGGCATGGTTGCCGTCGGTGAAGGCCACCGCCCCGGCCTCCCGCAACAGGCCGAACTCGGTCATTTCCTTGCCGGCACAGCCGCGCGTGGCGGCGCCATAGGGCAGGATCGAGAGGCTGCCCGTAGCCTCGCCGCGCCGGAGCACGAATTGCAGCAGCGCCGGATCGTCCAGCGCCGGCTCGCTGTCCGGCAGGGCGCAGAGCGTGGTGATGCCGCCCGCCGCCGCCGCCAGGGCGGCGGAGGCGATGGTCTCCCGGTGCTCGGCGCCCGGCTCGCCCACGGCGGCGCGCAGGTCGATCAGCCCGGGGGCGAGGCAGGCGCCGCCGCCATCCACCACCGTGGCACCCTCGGGAATGCCCGCCGGGCCGCCCTGCAGCACCTCGGCGATCGTGCCGTCGCGCACCAGCAGGCCGCCGGCGACGTCGAGACCGCCAGCCGGGTCGAGCAGCCGGACGTTGGTGAAGATCGTGTCGGTCATCAGCGGTCGTTCCGGCCCGGGCCACGCGAAAGGATGTCGAGCACGGCCATGCGGACGGCCACGCCCATCTCCACCTGCTCGCCGATCACGCTGCGGCCGGGGTCGTCGGCCACGGCGCTGTCGATCTCCACGCCCCGGTTCATCGGGCCGGGATGCATGACGATGGCGTCGGGCTTCGCGACGCGCAGCTTCTCCGCATCCAGCCCGTAGAAGCGGAAGAACTCGCGGGCCGAGGGAACGAGGCCGCCGGCCATGCGCTCCTTCTGCAGGCGCAGCATCATGACCACGTCGGCGTCCTTCAGGCCGGAGCGCATCTCGTGGTGGATCTCCACCCCCAGCCGGCCGGCGGCGGCGGGGATCAGGGTCGGCGGGCCGACGATCCGCACCCGGCAGTTCATGGCACTCAGCAGGTGGATGTTGGAGCGCGCCACCCGGGAATGCAGCACGTCGCCGCAGATGGCGACGGTCAGGTTCTCCAGGCGCCCCTTGTGGCGGCGGATGGTCAGCGCATCCAGCAGGGCCTGGGTCGGGTGCTCGTGCGTGCCGTCGCCCGCGTTGATCACCGCCGCGTCCACCTTCTGGCTCAGCAGGGCCGGGGCTCCGGACTGGGCGTGGCGGACCACCAGCAGGTCCGTCTTCATGGCATTCAGCGTGGAGGCGGTGTCGAGCAGCGTCTCGCCCTTGTTCACGCTGCTGTTGGAGACGGACATGTTGATCACGTCCGCGCCCAGCCGCTTGCCCGCCAGCTCGAAGGAGGTGCGGGTGCGGGTCGAGTCCTCGAAGAAGAGGTTGATCAGCGTCCGGCCCTTGAGCACGTCGCGCCGGGTCTGCCCGGAGCGGTTGAGCAGCGCGTAGTTCTCGGCGAGGTCCAGCAGCTCCCCGATATAGAGGGGGTGCAGGCCCTCGATGGCCAGGAGGTGTCGGGAGGGAAAGGCAACCATTCCGGGCAGGCGTCCAATGTCGCGGCGGACCATAGGCGCGGCGTGGATTCGGCGGAAGCCCGCTGCGTTCCGGTCCGTCCGGGGGGTTACGGGGCGGGCGGCGGGCGGGTGGCGTCCAGCGCCGATTGCAGCGTGTAGGCGGCGGCGGCGGCATCCACCGCCTTCGCCCGCTTGGCGCGGGACAGGTCGGCCTCGCCGATCAGCATCCGGTTCACAGCGGAGGAGGAGAGGCGCTCGTCCCAGAGGGCGGCGGGCAGGCCGGTCGCCTCGGACACTGCCATGGCCCAGTCCTTGGCGGCCTGGGCGGCGGGGCCGAAGGAGCCGTCCAGCCCCAGCGGCAGCCCCACCACCAGCCCCCCCGCACCCTCGCGTGCGGCGATGGCGCGGATCTCGGCGGCATTGGCGGCGAGCTTGCCCCGGGGGATCGCGCGATAGGGGGTGGCCAGCATCAGCAGCACGTCCGACAGGGCGAGGCCGATGGTCCGGCGCCCGGGATCGATCCCGATCAGCCGGGCATCCCGGGGAAGGGCGGCCCGCAACTCGGGCAAGGGCAAAAGGGGCATGAGCCCGGGCTTTCGCCGGGGCGGCCCGCCCCGTCAAGCACGCGCCACGCCACCCAGCCTTGTCGGAACCGGGGCGCGCCCCATGATGGCCGCAAGTTCAGTATCATGGGACACGACGTTCTCACGCGATGCGAGCTGGGTGCCGCTATTCCGTGTTGCCGAGCGCCGCAGGGGGCGGGGAGCGGGTCTCGGCCGCCGAGTTCTCCTCCACCCCACGGCCAGCCCCACGCTCCGGCGCCGGCTCCTCCCGCTTCTGCGGGCGGGTGAGGATGATGTTCTGCGCCGGCACCGCGATCTGGATTCCCAGTTCCTGGAAGCGCTTCTTGATGCGGCGGTTGTATTCGCGCTGCACGCCCCAGCGGCCGCTGTCGCGGCACTTCATCTGCCCCAGCACGGTCGCGGTGGCGCCGTCCACCTTGTCCACGCCCCAGAGGGCGAAGTCGTCCAGGATGCTGTCGCGGAAGGCCGGGTCCTCGCGCAGCCCGGCGCCGATCTCCTTCAGCACCTCGCCCACCCGGTCGGTGTCCTCGTCGGCGGAGACGGTAACGGAGACGGCGGCGTTGCCGATGCCCTTGTTGGTGTTGGTAACCGTGGTCACGGAGGAGAAGGGGATGACATGCACCGAGCCGTCACCCGCCCGCAGCCGGATGGTACGGACGGAGAGCGCCTCCACCGAGCCGGACAGGCCTGAGACGGTCACCCAGTCGCCCACCTGCATGGCGTTCTCCAGCAGCAGGAACATGCCGTTGATCACGTCCTGCACCAGCTTCTGCGAGCCGAAGCCCAGCGCCACGCCGATGATCGAGGCGCCGGCCAGCAGCGGGGCGATGTTGACGCCGAGCTGGCTGAGGGCGGTGAAGCCCACCACGACCAGGATGGCGGTCAGCAGCGCGGTACGCAGCAGCGGCAGCAGGGTGCGCAGCCGGGCGGAGCGGGCATAGTCGCCCCGCGCGGACATGTCGGCGATCTGCCGGTCCACCCAGGAATTGGTCATCTCCCAGATCACCACCGCGACCACGGCGGCGATCAGCACCACCACGGCGGAGTTGGCGATGCGCTCGCCCAGCCGGCCATTGTGGAACCAGGCGAAGGCATCCACCCCCCAGACCTGCAGCACGGCGAGCACCGTCACCACCGCCATGGCGAGCGAGATCAGCCGGCGCAGGGCGGGGTAGTAGCGGTTGGCCCGTTCCTCCAGGAAGGGCAGTCGCAGCTTCTTTTCCGCATCGATGCGGAAGACCCGGTCCAGCAAGCCCAGGATGCCAACGGTGATCAGGCGGGCCACCACCAGCACCAGCACGGTCAGGCCGAAATAGCGGAAGAGCAGGCCGTAGCCGTTGCGGATCTCCACCGCCCAGACGAACCAGATGGCCAGGATCAGGAAGATCGCCAGCACGTGCCAGATGGCGGCCAGCCAGTTCCGCGCCAGGGCGAAGGTGCTGCGCGAGCCGTGCGGGGCGGCGATCGCCTCGGCCACCGGCTTGCGGCACTGCAGGATCACCACGACCATCATCAGGTGCGTGACGAGGATCAGCAGCTTCATCGCGGACGTATAGGCCAGGCTATAGAGGCCCAGCACCCGGGCCATCTCCAGCGCAGCCATGCCATAGACCACGACGCGGCTGATCCGGGCGAGCCAGACCTCGACATAGGCGGCGGTCTCGTCGCCGATGTTGAAAAGGCGCAGGGCCGCCTGATCCGGCGAGACCAGCATGTGGCAGATGGCCATCACGATATGCTGGACCACATAGGCATTGACGGCGGCCAGGATGATCAGCGGCACCGTCCAGCCATCGTTCAGCGGCGTGGCCAGCAGCAGGTTGCCCACGGCGGCGAAGGCGGCAACGGGCAGCAGCTCCAGCAGCAGGCGCAGCAGGGCGAGCGGCAGGCGGCGCAGGAAGCGCAGCTCCGCCCGGCTGGCGAGGCCGGCTGCCTCCGGGCCCATCACCTCGCGCTCGCGCCGCCGCCGGGCCACGCCTTCCTCAGCCCGATGGACGACCATGGCGGTCGGCCGGCGCAGGGCGCGCGTGACCAGGCGCCGCGCCGTCCAAGCCAGGGCGAGGACCAGGACCAGCTTCCAGCCCGCGTCGAGGATGGTGGACTGGGCATAGGGGTTGGTCGCGGTACGGACGATCCAGTCCCAGACCAGCGGAACATTGCCCACGGTCCGCCCGGCGGTGACCAGGTAGTCCGAGGCATTCGCGAACCAGCCGGAAAGCGCCACGATGAGTTGCGCCAGGATGCCATCCGCCTGCAGCGAGACGCGCTTCTCCGGCGCGGCGGCGGGTTCGGCGGGCGCGGCGGCAGCCGGTGCGGCGGCCCCCTGCGCCGGAGCCGGCGAGGCCGGGGGGGAGCCACCGGCCGCCGGGGCCGTGGCGCCGCCCTGGTCGGATGCGGCCGGACCGGTCGCCGCGGGATGAGCCGCCGTGGAGGCAGGTGCGACGCGGGCGATGGCCTCCAGGGCGGTGATGACGTCCCGGCGGCGCGCGTCGTTCTGCAGCACCTCCAGCGCCCGGCGCGCCTCCTCGGGCGTCAGCCCGGCCGTGGGGGCGGAGGTGGCGGCGTTCTGGTTGGCACTCTGGGCCAGGGCGGGCTGCGCCAGACCGGGTGCCACGAGAACGAGCAGCGCGGCCAGCAGCAGCAGGGACAGGTGCAGGCCAGGGGCCGGGATCCTCGCACCATGGCATCCCATCCCGGTGGCCATGGTCCCCCGGCGGTCCCGGCCCGGGGGCGGTCCGTCTCCGACGCGCAGAAGCCTCATCCAGTCACTGTCCTCTTCGCTGTGCCGGGGCACGGCTCCAAGGACAGGCCAAGGGGCCGCGGCCCCATCCGGCCGTGGTCTATCTCGGTGGGCGGTGCTTTAGGCCGAACCCACCAGGGGATCGACCACTGCGCGTCCGGAGTTACGTTTCGTTTCCCGCCCTTCGTTTCCCGCCTTGGCACCCCGGCGGCCCGCCACGGGCAAAAGCCGCCCGGGCGCGCCGGGTTGCAGCGCCACGGGCCGTGGCTCGCCGGAATGCCGGGGTCGGGCGGGGTTTCCGCGGGCTTCCGGGAGTTGCTTCGCCCCGCCCGATGGCGCACGGCCCTTGACTTCGGGCCCGCCGCTCGCTTCCTGGCCCTTGTCTGTACTCTGAACTGGGGTTCCTTCCCGAACATGTCGCTCGATACCGCCACCGTCCGGCGCGTCGCGTCGCTCGCCCGCATCCATCTGGAGGATGAGGAGGTCACGCGCCTGCAAGCCGAGCTGAACGGCATCCTGGCCTGGGTGGAACAGCTCCAGGCCGTGGACACGGCCGGCATCGAGCCCCTGGCGGGCGGTGCCGCCATGCCCGAGCTCGCCGTCCTGCGCATGCGGGACGACGTGGTGACCGACGGCGGCATGCCGGAGAAGGTCCTCGCCAACGCGCCCGACCGCCAGGGCGATTTCTTCACCGTTCCGAAGGTCGTCGAATAAGATGCGCCCGACCGATTTCACGCTCCGTGGCGCGCTGGACGCGCTGAACGAGGGCGAGATCACCTCCGAGGAGCTGACCCGCGCCCATCTGGACGCGATCGAGGCTCTGAACCCCCGGATCAACGCCTATATCACCGTCACGGCGGAAAAGGCGCTGGAGGCCGCGCGCGCCTCCGACGCCCGCCGCAAGGCAGGGCAGGCGGGCAGGCTGGACGGCGTGCCGCTGGCCATCAAGGACCTGTTCTGCACCGAGGGCACCCGCACCACGGCGGCTAGCCGCATCCTGGGCGAGTTCGTGCCGCCCTATGAGAGCACCGTCACCGCCAACCTGCTGCGGGACGGCGCGGTCTTCCTGGGCAAGGTGAACCTGGACGAGTTCGCCATGGGCTCCTCCAACGCCACCTCCGCCTTCGGCGGCGTGGAGAATCCCTGGTCCCGCCGCAACGACCCGGACACGAAGCTGGTTCCCGGCGGGTCCTCGGGCGGTTCCGCCGCCGCCGTCGCGGCGCGGCTGGCCCTGGGCGCCACGGCGACCGACACGGGCGGCTCCATCCGCCAGCCGGCGGCCTTCTGCGGCATCGCCGGGATCAAGCCGACCTATGGCCGCTGCTCGCGCTGGGGCGTGGTGGCCTTCGCCTCCTCGCTCGACCAGGCGGGGCCGGTGGCACGGACCGTGGAGGACTGCGCCCTGCTGCTCGGCTCCATGGCCGGGTTCGACCCCAAGGACTCCACCTCGGTGGACCTGCCGGTGCCGGATTTCGCGGCGGCCTGCGCGCGCGGGGTGAAGGGGCTGCGCATCGGCGTACCCAAGGAATACCGCCTGCCGGGCATGCCGGAGGAGATCGGAAGGCTGTGGGAGCAGGGGCTCGACTGGCTGCGCGCCGAGGGCGCGGAGATCGTCGAGATCTCCCTGCCGCACACGAAATACGCGCTGCCGACCTACTATATCGTGGCGCCGGCCGAGGCTTCCTCGAACCTCGCCCGCTATGACGGCGTGCGCTACGGCGCCCGCGTTTCCACGGGCGGCGACCTCAAGGATCTCTACGAGCACACCCGCGCCGCCGGCTTCGGCGCCGAGGTGAAGCGCCGCATCATGATCGGCACCTATGTGCTCTCCGCCGGCTACTACGACGCCTACTACCTGAAGGCGCAGCGGGTGCGGGCGCTGATCAAGCGCGACTTCGACGAGGCCTGGGAGAAGGTGGACGCCATCCTGACGCCCGCCACGCCCTCGGCCGCCTTCGGCGCGGACGAGAAGCAGGACGACCCCGTCGCCATGTACCTGAACGACGTCTTCACCGTGACGGCGAACCTCGCCGGCCTCCCGGGCCTCTCGGTCCCGGCCGGGCTGGACACGCAGGGCCTGCCGCTGGGCCTGCAGGTGATCGGCAAGCCCTTCGACGAGGAGACCGTCTTCGCGGTCGGCACCGCCCTGGAGCGGGCCGCCGATTTCACCGCCCTGCCGGGCGTGAGGGCTTTCGCATGAGCTATGTGATCGAGGGCGAGACCGGCCCCTGGGAACTGGTGATCGGGCTGGAGGTCCATGCCCAGGTCAGTTCCGAAGCCAAGCTCTTCTCCGGCGCGGCGACCGAGTTCGGCGCTCCGCCGAACAGCCAGGTCTCCTTCGTGGATGCCGGCATGCCGGGCATGCTGCCGGTCATCAACCGGGAATGCGTGGCCCAGGCGGTGCGCACCGGGCTGGGGCTGAAGGCGAAGATCAATCCCTGGTCGCGCTTCGACCGGAAGAACTATTTCTACGCCGACCTGCCGACGGGCTATCAGATCAGCCAGTTCGCTTTCCCCATCGTGGGGGAGGGCAAGCTGACCATCGAGCTCTCCGACGGCACGACGAAGGAGATCGGCATCACCCGCCTGCATCTGGAGCAGGATGCCGGCAAGTCGCTGCACGACCAGGACCCGTCGCGGACCTTCGTGGACCTGAACCGGGCCGGCGTGGCGCTGATGGAGATCGTCTCCGAGCCGGATCTCCGCTCGCCGGAAGAGGCCGGGGCCTATGTCACCAAGCTGCGGCAGATCCTGCGCTATCTCGGCACCTGCGACGGCAACATGGAGGAAGGCAGCCTCCGCGCCGACGTGAACGTCTCCGTCCGCAAGGCGGGGGAGGGGTTCCGCACGCGCTGCGAGGTGAAGAACGTCAACTCCATCCGCTTCGTCATGCAGGCCGTCGAGGCCGAGGCGCGGCGCCAGATCGAGGTCTGGGAATCGGGTGGCACGGTGGAGCAGGAGACGCGGCTCTTCGACACCGGCCGGGGCGTGACGCGCTCCATGCGTTCCAAGGAGGATGCGCATGACTACCGCTACTTCCCCGACCCGGACCTGCCGCCGCTGGTGCTGGAGCCGGCCTGGATCGAGGAGCTGAAATCCGGGCTTTCCGAGCTGCCGGACGACCGCCGCGCCCGCTATGTCGGCGAATACGGCCTCACCGCCTATGACGCCCATGTGCTGACGCTGGAGAAGGAGACGGCCGCCTATTACGAGGAGGTCGCCCGCGGGCGCGATGCCAAGCAGGCGGCCAACTGGGTGATGGGCGATCTCTTCGCGGCGCTGAACCGCACCAGGACGGACATCACCACTTCCCCGGTCTCGGCGAAGGATCTGGGCGCGCTGCTGGACCTGATGGCGGACAACACCCTGTCCGGCAAGCTGGCCAAGGAGGTCTTCGAGGCCATGGTCGAGACGGGCCGCTCGCCCGGCGAGATCGTGGAGGAGCGGGGGCTGAGGCAGGTGACCGATACCGGCGCCATCGAGGCGGTGGTGGACGAGGTCCTGGCGAAGAACGCCGACAAGGTGGCGGAATTCCGTTCCGGCAAGGAGAAGCTCTTCGGCTTCTTCGTCGGCCAGACGATGCGGGCGATGCAGGGCAAGGGTAATCCGGCCCTGGTGAACGAGGTGATCAAGGCCAAGCTCGCCGGCTGAGGCCGGAGGGACGGGGCGGGAAAGGGGCCGGTGGCATATGCCGCCGGTCCCTTTTCCTTTGCCCTGGGGCATGGCGTACGGGGCGTGGCTTCCCCGGGGCGATTCGCTCTATCGCCGTCGTAGCGAGGCGATCAGGTCGTTGTTGTAGCGGCGGGTCATGCCGGGGATCAGGAAGATGTCCACGAACAGCCAGATGCCCACCAGCAGGAAGCCCAGGTGGCCGATGAAGATCAGGCTCAGGACCCAGCTCAGCGCGGTGATCAGCAGCATCACCACGCCGCTCATGGTCCGACCCAGATAGAAGCGGTGGATGCCCAGCCAGCCCAGGAAGAACCAGAGCACATAGGCGACCAGGGCGGACTTCTTGTTGGCGTCGTATTGCATCATCATCATCGCTTCGCCCGGCGCCGCCCCTTGGGGGAGACCGCTGGGCGATACGTTGAAGAACTGTGACATCCGGCAGATCCTCTTCGGTCTCTTCCCCTTGCATATGGGGATGCGGGCCGCGCCGCCGGAGTAGACCAGCCGCCATGACAAGACGAGGCCCGGCATGAGCATCACGCTGCACACCTGGAACACACCCAACGGACGCAAGATCAGCGTGGCGCTGGAGGAAATGGGGCTGCCCTACTCGGTGAAGACCGTGGACATCACCAAGGGCCAGCAGTTCGAGCCCGATTTCCTGCGGATCAGCCCGAACAACCGTATTCCGGCGATCGTCGATCCGGAAGGGCCGGATGGCAGGCCGATCAGCGTCTTCGAGTCGGGCGCGATCCTGCTCTATCTCGGCGAGAAGACCGGGAAGTTCCTGCCGCGCGACCTGCGGGCCCGCGTGCCGGTGCTGGAATGGCTGATGTGGCAGATGGGCGGACTCGGCCCTATGCCGGGGCAGGTCCACCACTTCCTGGGCCAGCCGGAGGGTCCGGCGCGCGACTATGGCGTGGAGCGCTACGGCAAGGAGACCAGGCGGCTCTATGGCGTGCTGGACAAGCGCCTGGCCGGGCGCGAGTTCGTGGCGACCGAGGGGGAGCCGAGCGTGGCGGACTTCGCCATCCTGGGTTGGGCCTGGCGGCACGAGCGGCATCTGGTGCCCTTCGACGACCTGCCGAACCTGGCCGCCTGGTACGATCGGATGATGGCTCGCCCGGCCACGAAGCGTGGCTTCGAAATCCCGCTTTCCTGAGGTTTGACGGCGCCTTCGGTCGCGGCTAGAAGCACCCCCGCAACGCCGTGAGACTTTCCACTCCTGCGGAGGGGTGGCCGAGTGGCCGAAGGCGGCGGTTTGCTAAACCGTTATAGGATGTCAAGTCCTATCGTGGGTTCGAATCCCATCCCCTCCGCCATTTCCTTTTCCTGAACGATCTGAATACGTGATGGCCGCGAGACGGGGATCGCACTTCCGAACCGCCCTCCTGCACCATCCCGCATCTGCGGGGCCAGGATGCCGCCCGTGGCAGCCCGCTCGAGGTGCAGGCATCCACATCGCCTCGCCAAGCAGGTTTTCACCAGGAAAAGGGAAAAAGGCTGCGGGCCAAAGGAGGGGGGCTCTCGGCGCCATATCGGGGGGGTTGGTCGTGATTGGCACCGCGCCCGCAGCAACGGGAAAGTGCCGGAATATCTCGGCTGATTCCAGCAACCCATGGTTGAAAAATCTCAATTTTGATCGAAATCTTTTTCTTTCATGATATTCTTCACCGGAAACATCCCCACGGTTGTGTGATCGGAAGGGCACGGGGTCCATCGCAATTGTGAATGCGGCGCCTCCCGATTCCCGGGGCCCTTCAACTGGCCCGGATGATCGCCAGATTTCATTCTGACCACGACCGGGGCCCTGACTGCGAAGACAGGACCTGATTCGAGAAGAGGAGGTCGTATGGCCGGACATGTACCCGATGACGAAGCACGCATCCGGGAGCTTGCCTATTTCCTGTGGAAGGACGCCGGCTGCCCGGACGGCATGGCGGGCGCGCACTGGGAACAGGCGAGCCGGCTGCTGTCCGGCCAGGCTTCTGGAGGCGAACCGCTGGAGATGCAGGCTGCCGCCGCAGCCAAGGCTGAGGAGGATGCCAAGGCCGTCGCCGCAAAAGCCCGGCGTCCGAAGGTGATCGGCACGGTCGCTGCCGAGGTGAAGGCAGAGTCCCGCAAGGCCACCGTGAAGGCCGGAAAAGCCGAGAAGCACGCCGGGAAGGACGACAAGGCCCCCAAGAAGTCTAAGGCCAAGGCGTAATGCTGGATGCCGGGCCGTTCCAGGACGCTGCCATGTCCCGACCGAAAGGGACATGGCAGCGGTGTGGGCGCAGCCTTGGCATCTCGAAAACCGCGACGACGCCACAGAAAGCTGTTTCACAATTTCTTGGGGTCGGGCATTTTGTCCTCTACAGAGGTGTCGGGAGCGCATCTGGTGGCTGAATTCTGGGCGGACTGGGGCGCGCTCGCTTATCTGGCGGCGGCCTGTTGGGCGTTTTTCGAGGGCGAGACCTTCGTGCTCCTTGCCTCCGCCGCCGGACGCGCCACGGGACTGATCGATCCCTGGATTCTGATGTTCGCGGTCTGGGGCGGTTCCTTCCTCGGCGACCAACTCTGGTTCACGCTGGGCCAGCGCTACGGCGCCAAGGCCGTGCGCAAGATCCCGGGCGCCGAAAGGCGACTGACCCAGGCGATGAACATCCTGGAACGCTATGGCGCTCTGTTCGTCCTGACCTTCCGCTTCGCCTATGGCATCCGCAATGTCGCGGCCGCCGCCTGCGGCGTGGCGGGCATGCCCCGGCTGCGCTTCATGATGCTGAACTTCGTGGCCGCCGGAATCTGGGCCGCCGCCTTTGTGGGCGCGGGCTGGTTCGCCGTGGCCTGGCTGGGGGAGAAGAACACCTTCTATGCCCTGGGGGCGATCGGCTTCGGGGTCATCCTCTTCCTGGTGGTGAAGCTGATCCGCCAGCGCCGCAACCGCGCCCTGGTCGCGGCGGAATAGGCCCTTCTGCCGGGCGCCATGTCCGGAACCGATGCCGTCGAACGGGGCGCCTTCCTCACGGAAGGCGCCCCGTTCCGCTTTCAGGCGGAGGCGCGGGGCTCGTAGGGCGCCTCCAGGGCGGCGATCTCCTCCGGGGTGAGCGCGATCTCCGTGGCAGCCGCCGCATCGGCGATCTGTGCCGGGTCGGAAACGCCGAAGATCGGCGCGGCCATCACCGGCCTGCTCAGCAGCCAGGCAAGTGCGACCTGCATCGGCTTCACCCCGCGGGCCGCTGCGATGGCCTTCAGCGCATCCAGCACGGCGAAGTCGCTTTCCCGATAGAGCCCGTCGGCCAGCTTGTCGGTCTTCGCGCGCTGGCTCTCCGCCCCTTCGCGGCTGCGGTTGCCGCCGAGGAAGCCGCGCGCCAGGGGCGAGTAGGGGACAAGCCCGACACCCTGTTCCAGGCAGAGGGGGATCATCTCCCGCTCCTCCTCCCGTTGCACGAGATTGTAGAGGTTCTGCATCGCCACCGGCCTCGCCCAGCCGCGGTACTCCGCCACGGCGCACATCTGGGCGAAGCGCCAGGCCGGCATGGTGGAGCCGCCGATGTAGAGGACCTTGCCGGCGCGGACCATGTCGTTCAGCGCCTCCATCATCTCCTCGACCGGAGTGACGGCATCCAGCCGGTGGATCTGCAGCAGGTCCACGTAATCCGTGCCGAGACGCTTCAGCGAGGCGTCGATGGCCTCTCGCAGGTGCTTGCGGCCGATGCCCGAGCCATTGGGGCGGTCGCTCATCGCGTTGCCGATCTTGGTGGAGACCACGACCTCCTCGCGTCTTGCGAAGCGCAGCAGGGTGGCGCCGATGATCCGCTCGCTTTCGCCGAGATTGTAGACATCGGCCGTGTCGAAGAAGTTGATCCCGGCATCGAGCGCGGCGCGGAAGAAGGGCTTCGATCCTTCCTCGTCGAAGGCACCCCAGGCGCGCCGCCCGGCCGCACCCCAGGAATTGCCGCCCAGGCAGACTGCCGAGACGGTAAGGCCGCTGCGGCCGAGCTGTCGGTATTTCATGGCCCGAATCCCCTTCGCTGCTGTCGTGCCGCACCGGTCTGCCGCAAAGCCGGGCGAGGCATAAGCCGCTGCCCCGATGCCGTGCGATGCAGCGTGGCAGGCAGCCGGCCGCGGCTTCCGGCGTTGACCGGTAGCATGCCGGCCCGGCGACGGGACACCGCGCAAAGGAGATACGGAATGAGCGACATCACGGACCCGGTGCCTTTCCCGGCCGAGGCCGATCTGGCGGCGGTGGCGCAATCGGCGGCCGGGCCGGTGGGCCGCTTCCAGATCGTCTGCAGCGGCCTGCCGAAAGGCGGTGTGGCGGCCTTCCTGATCGACACGACCGACGGGCGCTCCTGGAGCTTCGACGGCGAGAGCTGGACGCCGCTGCCCTACAGCATGGAGCGCCCCGAGCCGGCTCCCTGAACCGGCGCCCTGAACGCGGTCTCCTCAGCGGGCGGGTTTCCGGTCGGGGTCATCATCGCGGCCCGGCCAGCGGTGCCCCGCGGATTCGGGCGCCCTGGGGGCTGGCTGCGGGCGCCCGGCCGTGGTTGTTCTGCGGGATCGCATCTCCGGAGGCTCGACCATGGCCAATCCCCCGACCGGCTTCGATCACGGCGTCACGCTGGAAGCCACGCAGACGATCCTGCTTGAAACCCTGGCGGAAGGCCGCCGCCTCGGCCTCGCGCCCCTGACCGTGGTGGTGCTGGACCAGGCGGCGCAGCTCAAGGGCATGCTGCGTGAGGACGGCTGCAGCCTGCTCCGCCCCGGCATCGCCCAGGGCAAGGCCAATGCGGCGCTGGCGTTGGGTTTTGGTGGGCGTGAGCTGGCGCGGCGCGCCCAGAACATGCCCGCCTTCATGAACGCGCTGTCCGATCTCACCGGCGGCTCCGCCGTGCCGGTGCCTGGCGGCGTGCTGCTGCGGGATGCCGACGGCAAGGTCCTGGGCGCCGTTGGCGTATCCGGCGACCTGTCGGAGAAGGATGAGGCCGCCGCCGTAGCCGGAATCAAGGCCGCCGGCCTGATGCCCGACACCGGGGACTGAGCGCCTTCAGACGGCGTCCCCGACCGCCTCCCCGGCAGGGCCGGGGAGGCGGTCGAGGGAAGGAGCGGGCAACATCCGCGCCTGCATCTCCCGCGCCGTGGCGAAGAAGCGCGCCGTCAGCGGCGGGACAAAGGGGTTCTCCTGGGTGATCGCCCGGAACAGCGCCTCGGAATCGTCCCGCACTGCCTCCACCGCCCGCATCAGCTGCTCGAAGCTCGGCGTGGTCTGGCTGGGGCGGGGCAGGCCGAGGCTGTCCACGAGCCGGGCGACCAGATGGGTCAGCCCCTGCACCTGCGCCATCTCCCGGTCATGCGCCTCGGCACTCGAACGGATCACGGTGAGGGCGAGGGCGCGTTCCAGGAAGCGCGCCACCAGCCGGTGCCTGCGCCCGCGTCCCGGGCAGACCGTGACCCGCAGCCCGGCGATCCCGTCGCGCCCGCTGTTCGGCCCGAAGAGCGGATGGGTGCCCGCCAGATCGACGAAGTTCGGCAGGATCTCCCGCAGCAGGCGCAGCGGCTCCAGCTTGAGGGAGCAGGTGTCCACCACCAGCGCGCCGGGGCGCAGATGCGGGGCGATGGCGGCGCCCGCCGCCGCGACCTGGGCGACCGGCACGGCGAGCAGCACGAAGGGCTGCGCCGCGGCCTCCGCGATGCTGGCGGCGCGAACCCCGTGGCGGGCGGCGATCTCCGGCAGATCGGGCCGTGGATCGGCGAGACGGATGCGGAAGAAGGGGCGCAGATGCGGCAGGCAGAAGCTGCCGAAGGCG
This sequence comes from Roseomonas sp. TAS13, assembly GCF_001950415.1. NCBI lineage: Bacteria > Pseudomonadati > Pseudomonadota > Alphaproteobacteria > Acetobacterales > Roseomonadaceae > Roseomonas > Roseomonas sp. TAS13. The sequence continues at coordinate 3,409 of NZ_BDLP01000030.1, read as the reverse complement.
CCCGCGCCGATCAGGCCGAGGCCGGGGCGGGAGGGGTCCCGCGTGATCGCGGGCAGGGAGGGAAGGGGCGTGGTCATGGCATCGGCGCTCCGGCAAGGGCCGCCGGAGAGGATGCAGGAACAAGTATGCCGCCTTCCGGCGGCCTCGTCTCAATCAGGGAATGACTGATCCTTGCCGCGCCACGGGAGGGCGCGGGTAATAGCTTCGCCGAAGGGGCTGGGCCTGGATCATGCCCCGCATCATGGCACGGCACCGCCCCGCGTCAATGCGGGCCGTTTCCCGCGGGCGCCGCCCTTGCGGGACGCCGCGCCGGGGCGGAACCTGCGCGCCCCTGCGAGGAGAGACGCGATGAGTCGGACCGAGACCGTGCTGCAATACCTGGACGCGCAGGAGGCGCAGCTCCGCCAGCGGTATTTCGAGCTCCTCCGCATCCCCAGCGTCAGCGCCCAGCCCGTCCATGCCGCCGACTGCCGCCGCACCGCCGAGTTCCTGGCCGCCGAGCTGGCCGCGATCGGCTTCGACGCGCGGGTGCGCGAGACGGCGGGGCATCCGGTGGTGGTGGCGCATCACCCGGGGCCGCAATCCGGCGACGCGCCGCACCTGCTCTATTACGGCCATTACGACGTGCAGCCGGCCGAGCCCTTCGGGCTCTGGACCAGCCCGCCCTTCGAGCCGACCGTGGTGCCCGGCCCGCATGGCGACCGCGTGGTGGCGCGCGGCGCGGTGGACGACAAGGGACAGGTGATGACCTGGCTCGCCGCGCTGCGCGCCTGGCACGAGGTCGGCGGCGGCATCCCCGCCCGGGTCACGGCGCTGATCGAGGGCGAGGAGGAGGTGGGATCGCCCAGCCTCGATGCCTTCCTGAAGGAGAACGCCGCCGAGCTGAAGGCGGCCGATGTGGTGGTGGTCAGCGACACCAACCAGTGGGATTTCGACACCCCCGCCATCTCCACCCGGCTGCGCGGCATGGCCTATGTGCAGATCGACCTGCGCGCCGCCTCGCGCGACCTGCATTCCGGCATGTATGGCGGCTCCGCCCGCAATCCGATCAACCTGCTGACCCGCATCCTGGGCGAGTTGCAGGACGAGGACGGGCGGGTGCAGATCCCCGGCTTCTATGACGGGGTGGAGCCGGTTTCCAACGCCCAGGCGGCGCAATGGGCAGAGCTCGGCTTCGACGAGGCGCGCTTCCTGGGCGATGTCGGGCTTTCCGTGCCGGCGGGCGAACGTGGCTTCGGCGCGCTGGAGCGGCTCTGGGCGCGTCCGACCTGCGACCTGAACGGCATCTGGGGCGGCTATACCGGCGACGGCTCCAAGACGGTCATCGCGGCCGAGGCACATGCCAAGCTCTCCTGCCGCCTCGTGGGCCGGCAGGACCCGGAGAAGATCGTGGCCGGAATCAGAGAATTCGTGCAGGCGCGGCTGCCGAAGGACTGCACCGCCGAGGTCCAGGTCTTCGCCCTGGCGGCGCCGGTGGTGGTGCCGGTGGAGAATCGCTTCGTCGCCGGGGCCAAGGAGATCCTGACCGACGAGTTCGGCAAGGCTCCGGCGATGATCGGATGCGGCGGCTCCATCCCCGTGGTGGAAAGCTTCAGGCGTATCCTGGGGCTGGACTCGCTGCTGATGGGCTTCGGCCTGGACGACGACCAGGTTCACAGCCCGAACGAGAAGTTCGAGTGGCGCTGCCTGACCCGGGGGGCGCGTGCACAGGCCCGGCTGCTGGGCGCCCTGGCGGGCTGAGAGCCGTCCGGCCCAAAAGGATCAGGCCCCGGAAACGGGGCCTGATCCTTGCGCCCCGCCCCCTCGGCAGGGCCGGGAGGCGGAGCCGGTCAGCGCCCGGCCAGTTCCGTCTTGAGCGCCTGGATGCGGGTGCGCAGGCTTTCCCGCAGGCTGGGCGAGGCATGTGCCTTCATCCCCGCCAGGGTCTCCTCCAGCTCGCGCAGGAGACGCCGCTTCTCCTCGCGGTTCCGCTGGATCGGCTTGTTGTCGCTGAACTGGCCCTCGAAGGCACGCATCGGGCTCACATCCCCTGAACACTGTGTGAACATAAGCTATTCCACCGGACTGCAAACGGCAAAGGGGGGGGCCGTGCGGTCGCCTGCCCGGCCCCCTGTCCCGCGCCGTCAGTATTCGTATTCGTAGGACAGTCCCGCGCTCTGGCCGTCCGTGCCGGTGGTGCTCTTGAGCTTCAGGCGCGGGGTCAGCTCGACCTCCACCCCGACGCGCGGCTGGCCCGTCGTGGCTCCCGGATCGACGTTCACATAGACGCCGTCCGCCACATAGCCGCCCGCCTTGACGCCGAGTTCGCCGGAAGAGGTGGAGTCCACGCCCAGCCGGTCCAGGCCCAGTCGCTTCGCGATGCGGCCGAAGAAGCCGCCGTCGGAATCGCTGCCCAGCGCCCCGGTCGCGCCCGCCAGGGCCTGGGCGATCTGGGCGATCTGGAAGGGCGAGAGCTGGCTGGTCGGGCGCGCGAAGAGCAGCCGCGCCAGGACCTCGTCCTGCGGCAGTTCGGGGGAGGAGGTGAACTCCACCTTCGGCGCCGTCGGCTTGCCCGAGATCGCCACGTTGATGGTGGTGGACTGGACCGTGGTGGTGGCCAGGAAGTCCAGGTCCGGCATCACGCCGCCGCTGAAGGCGAGGTTGCCGCGCGAGAAGCTCAGGCGGCGGTCGATCAGGGTGAAGGTGCCGCGCACCATGTTGAGCGAGCCGGTGATGTTCGGCGCCGAGGCGGTGCCGCCGACCTTGAGGTTGCCCTCCATCTCCGCGTCCAGTCCACGGCCGCGCACGTAGAAGCGGCCGGGGATCACCACGTTGATGTCGAGCGCGATCGGTGCCGCCTGCGGGTCGGGCTGGCTCGCGGCGGCCGGGGTGGCGGATGCGGCCCGGGCGCGCCTGGGCACCGGGGCACCGCGCCCGACCTCCCGCACATCGCCCAGATCCGCCACGCTGCCGGGCAGGCCGGTGGGGATGCCGAGCGTGGCCTCGGGGATTTCGATGCGCCCGGAGGCGCGCAGGCCGGAGGCGAGCCCGCCATCCAGCAGCAGGTCGGTGTTGAACAGCCCGGTGAAGAGGTCGCTGGTCACCGGCTGCAACCCCTGGCTGGTCAGGGCGATGCGCAACGGCTGGCCCGGCGCGAAGGGCCGGGCCTCGCCCTGGGCGCTCAGCGTGCCCCTGGTGCCGCTGGCGGTCAGGCTCTCCAGCACGATACGGTCGCCCTGCGCCGTGATGCGCGCCGCGATGTTGCGCAGCGCCGCCCCGTATTCGAGGTTGCGGAAGCTGCCGTTGCTCAGCGTCGCGCCGCCGCTGAGCTGCGGGGCGGAGACGGTGCCGGCAGCGCGGGCGTCGATGGTGAGCTGTCCGGTCGCCCTGTCTCTTGATCACATCTACGCACAGCTCCACCGTAAGGCGA
>NZ_BDLP01000029.1:0-25591 GCF_001950415.1 Roseomonas sp. TAS13 | reverse complement strand
AGGATCACCGCGGCGAAGCGGGGTGGCAGGTGAAGCATGGCGGCGTCTCTTGGCGGGGACACGCCAGCCTAGCCAGTCACCCGCCTCGCCGCCTACGCCTGTCTCAGATGGCCAAAGTCGAGCTAAGACGTCTGTCGCGGTGAATCTCCGCGGCCGAAAGGAGCATCCCATGAACCACGCAGACCCGGGTCCCGCGCCAGATACCCTCATCCTCGGCAGTGCTGACGTTGTGGCGGCCTTCGACTGGTCCGAGGCGATTACGGCACTGCGGCGGCAGTATGGGGCCATGATGCGCGAGGACATGTTCCCGCCGCGCACGATGGCGCGGGGCGACGGCGTCTGGTTGCGCACGCTCTCCGGCGTATCCCCCGATGGGGCAATCATGGGCGCGAAGATGATCGCCGCCAGCCTGAGCGCCCGCCGCGCGAGCTATCTCATTCCATTGTTCGACCAGCGTACGGCCGACCTGCTGGCCTTGATCGACGGAAATGCGATCACCGGCTACCGCACCGCCGCGACGACGGCGCTGGCGCTCGACGCCCTTGCCCCCGCTGGTCCGGTCACGCTCGGCGTGCTCGGCGCTGGCTTCGAGGCCCGTAACCATGTCGAGGCGCTCCATGCCGTCCGTGAGATCTCTGAAGTGTCGGTCTTCAGCCCGAACCCCGTGAGCCGCGTGGCCTTTGCCCAGCATCTCGAACCGCTCGGCTTGCGGGTCCGTCCGCTCGAATCAGCCCGGGAGGTGGTTGGTGCGGAGCCGACGATGCTGCTTTGTGCCGCCCGATCGCGCGACGAGCAGCCGCTCTTCGACGGGGCCTGGCTCCGGGCAGGCATGACAGTGGCCTCGATCGGTTCCACCCTGCCCGAGCAGCGCGAAGTCGATCCAGAGACCATTCGGCGCGCCGCGCTGATCGTCGCCGATATGCCTGAGGAAGTCGCCCACGACACCGGCGACATGCATGCCGCGCGCGACGCGGGCGTATCCTTCAAAGACAAACTCGTGTCGCTGTCCGACATGATCTCGGGCGCGGCGGCGGGCCGAAGGACGCCCGAGGATATCGTGCTCTACAAATCGGTCGGTGCGGCTTTGCAGGACCTTACCGTCGCCGCGATGTGTCTGGAGCGGGCCAGCGCTTTGGGGTTGGGGCGCAGCATCCCCGCGGTGATCCAGGCGGCGCAAAAATGAGCCGGCTGAAAGAAATTCACAGGGGGCATATCCAGATGGCACCGGACCTCGCTGATCCCGCGCTCAAGAAGGCGGCCGCCTATGTCGATGGCGCCTGGCTCGCCGCGGGTGAGAGCGGAACCTACACGCTGCGCAATCCTGCGACCGGCGGGACGCTGGCAGAGTTGCCGCTGCTGAGCCGCGCGCAGGTGGCGCGCGCCGTCGACGCGGCTCACGCCGCCTGGGGACCTTGGCGCGCGACGCCGGCCAAGGCGCGCGCGCGGCTGCTGCGCCGCTGGTTCGACCTGATCGAGCAGAACGCCGATGACCTCGCGCGACTGATCGTGCTCGAGGAGGGAAAGCCTTTCACCGAGGCCAAGGGCGAGGTCGCCTACGCGGCGTCCTTCATCGAATGGTTCGCCGAGGAAGCGAAGCGGATCCGTGGCGACGTGATGGCCGCACCGGAGCCCAGCCGTCGCATCGTCGTCCTGAAGGAGCCGGTGGGTGTCTGCGCCGCGATCACGCCGTGGAACTTCCCGGCCGCGATGATCACCCGCAAGGTTGCCCCGGCGCTGGCTGCCGGCTGCACGATCGTCGTGCGCCCCGCCGAGCAGACGCCGCTGACCGCGCTGGCGCTGGCGGAACTCGCCGAGCGGGCGGGTATCCCCAGGGGCGTGTTCAGCGTGGTGCTCGGCAAGGCGCGCGAGATCGGGCCAGAGCTGACCGGAAACCCGCTGGTGCGCAAGCTGACTTTCACCGGCTCGACCGAGGTGGGCCGGCTTCTGCTGGCGCAGGCGGCGGAGACGGTCAAGAAGTGCTCGATGGAGCTTGGCGGCAACGCGCCGCTCGTCGTCTTCGACGACGCCGATCTGGAGATGGCTGTCGAGGGGCTGATCGCCACGAAGTACCGCAACACCGGACAGGCCTGCATCAGCGCCAACCGTGCCTATGTCCAGTCCGGGATCTATGATCGCTTCGTCGCCCGGCTGGCTGAGCGCGTCGGCGCGCTGAAGGTCGGAAACGGCTTCGAGCCCGGCGTCGTTCAAGGGCCGCTCATCAACGAGGACGCGGTGCTGAAGGTCGAGGAGCATGTCTCCGACGCGGTCCGCAAGGGCGCTCGGCTGGTCTGCGGCGGTGCGCGCCACGAGCTTGGCGGTTTCTTCTATCAGCCGACAGTGCTGGCTGATGTGGCGCCCACGATGCTGGTCTCGCATGAGGAGACCTTCGGCCCGGTTGCCCCGATCATCCGCTTCGACACCGAGGATGAAGTGATCGCGCTCGCGAACGACACGGAGTTCGGCCTTGCCGCCTATCTCTTCAGTGCCGACGCTGCGCGGATCTGGCGGGTCGCGGCGGCGCTGGAGGCCGGAATGGTCGGCATCAACACCGGGCTCATCTCGAACGAGGTCGCACCCTTCGGCGGCGTCAAGCAGTCCGGGATTGGCCGCGAAGGCTCGATCTACGGCATCGAAGAGTTCCTGGAAATCAAGTACCTCGCCTGGGAAGGCGCGGGCGAAGTCCGGTAGGAGAGAAGTCATGGCAAGCTATACCCGCGTGGAAGCCCGCGAATGGGCGCGTGAACGGCTGATCGGTGCCATCAACTGCACGATTCCCTCGTTCTCGTCAGACCTGAAGCGGATCAACGAACGGGCGATCCGGCACGATACGCGGCTGGCGATCGAGCATGGGTTCATGGGCTCGCTCGCCGTGTCCGAGGTGTCGATCACCCTTCCCGAATACCTCGATTTCATGCGGATCATGAAGGACGAGGCGGGTGACCGCCTGGTCGTCACCCACCATGCAAGCTGGAACACGCTGGAGGAGAACATCGAGGCGCTGAAGGGCGCCGAGGAGGCCGGGGCGGAGTTCGTGCTGCTGTCCTATCCGCCGGCCTTCTATCCGGAGAGCGAGAACGAGATCTACGAGTACACCAAGGCCATCTGCGATGCCACAAACCTCGCGGTGATGATCTTTCCGATGTATCTCTGGGGCTTCTACAGCCGCATTCATCCATCGGACATCCCGGCTTCCCTGATCCGCCGGCTGATTGACGATTGCCCCAACCTCGCCGCGATCAAGGCCGAGGGTGGTTTCCCCAGCATCCAGAGCGTCATCGAATGCCATCGGCTGTTCGGCAAGGAGGTCGTCATCTCGATGCCGATCGAGGGCGAGTTGATCCCCTTGTCGCAGCTGATGCCGATCCAGCTCTCGGCCACCAGCGACCACGAGTACTACGGGCCGACGATCCCGAAGGTCATGCAGCTCCTGCGCGCAGGCGAGTTTGACGAGGCAACTCGCATCTACTGGCAACTCCATTCGGCACGCAAGATCAAGGGCCAGGTTGCCCAGCAAATGCACGGCGGGCATTTCATCAACCGCTATGTCTGGAAGTTCCAGGGCTGGCTGCAGGGATATAACGGTGGCCCGCTCAGGATGCCGACCCAGCGCATTCACGACCCGCAGATGATCTCCCTGCGTAAGGGGCTCGTCGAGGCGGGGCTGAACCCGTCGATGGACCCGTTCCGCGAGTTCTTCATCGGAAGAAACCCGATCTGATCCGGCGCTGATGGCGTGGGGCTGGCCGGCCCAGGAATCGCCCCATGAGAGAAGGGACGGCCGAGCCGCCCGGGAGGAGCTTCCAATGATGACCCGTCGAACGTTCTGCCATACCGCCGCAGCAGGCGTCGCGGCCACGGTGTCGCTTGGCGCCGGCAGTTCCGGCGCCCTCGGATCCATGGGCCCGGTCCAGGCACCCGGCGCGGTGATCGGCGATACGCGCCTCGTGGCCAGCCGCGACTTCGCGCGCCGCGCCGCCGCGTCCGGGGCGGCTGAGTATGCATATCGGGACGACCCGGCACGGCTTTGGCTCGAAACGCTTTCCGGCCTGTCGCGGGCGCGCCCGATGGCCATCGCCGGGCTGACCACTCCTGGCGCTCTGTTCTTTCTGGAACGCTGGGCCTGGGATCTGCGGATGCGCGTGATGACGCGGATGGAGCATGTCGCTCTGGCGGGTGGCGGATGGCGCCACTTCGCTGCGGGCACTCCTGTTCTCCTGCCCGAAGGCGGCAACTTCGGCATGGAAGGCGCGGACTACCTGCTTTCCGGCGCGGCGGGATGGGCCGACCGGACGCACGCCGCCCCGCCCGGGATCGTCGGTGACAGCGAGTTCCTGGTCAGCTGGGTCATCGCGCCTCGCACCGTCGCCGTCTCCTGACCGCATCAGCAACGAGGACGCAATGCTGCCCCCGAACATCTCAGCCGACGCGTGGAACCAGGCGCTCGCCTCTTTCCGCCACGCCGTTGGCGACGAATGGGTCTTCACCTCCGATGAGGATACCTCGCTTTACCGTGACGCCTACTCGCCGGTTTGGGACGAGGCCAACGAGCGCCTGATCTCCGCCGCTGTCGCGCCGAAGTCGGCCGAGGAAGTGCAGGCGATTGTACGCACTGCTCATGAGCACGGCATCCCCGTGTTCCCGATCTCGACCGGCAAGAACGTCGGCTATGGCGGCTCAGCGCCCAATCTCTCAGGTAGCGTCGTGATCGACATGAAGCGGATGAACAAGGTCATCCAGGTCGATGACAAGCGCCATTTCGCCATCGTCGAGCCCGGCGTGTCCTACTTCGACCTCTACCGCTACATCCAGGACAACAAGCTCAACGTTTGGATCGACGTGCCGGACCCCGGCTGGGGCAGCGTGCTGGGAAATGCGCTCGACCATGGTGTCGGCCATACCTGGTATAACTACCGTGACCATTTCGGATCGCACTGCGGGCTCGAGGTCGTCCTGCCCGATGGCGAGCTGATGCGCACAGGCATGGGCGCGATGCCCGGCGCACCCACCTTCGCGGATTTCCGCTATGGCTTCGGCCCCTATGTAGACGGATTATTCGCGCAGGCGGGCTTTGGCGTCGTAACCAAGATGGGCATTCACCTGATGCCGCCGCCGGAGGCCTTCCTGCATCGGCGCGTCTTCGTTCGCCGTCGCGAGGATCTGGTCCCGTTGATCGAGATTTCCAACCGGCTTGAGGATGCCGGGCTGATCGGCATGCCGCTCTACGAATCGCCGATGTTCTACGCTCAGTTCGCCGATACCGAGTTGCGTTCCATAGGCAAGTCCGCCGATGTCTGGAACGGCAATGCCATCAACCGCTATTCGGCCGACAAGGGCGTGGCGCCCTGGCAGCTGGGCCTGAGTTTCTACGGCCCGATGCCGGTGATCGAGGCAAGCTGGCAGTATGCCCGCTCCCTCTACGAGAAGGCGATTCCCGGAGTTCGCTTCGAGGATGTCGAGACACTGAGCTTCCCGCTGAACCAGGATCAGGCTGAAGCGGTCAAGCACAAGGTGCTGATCGGCATGCCAAACATGAACGTCTTTTCGCTCGGTGCGCGATCACAGACCAACCCGAACCCCGCGGACGGGCATCTGCTGTTCTCGCCGATGGTGCCCCGGACCGGCGACGAGGTGTTCAAGGCGCAGCGGATCTTCACTGAGGGGATGAGGGAGATGGGCGTTGACTTCCCCATGGCCTATGGTCCCTTCACCGCTCCCTTCACCTGGATCCCGCGCGTCTTCGCGCTGACCACCGGACTGCCGGTGTCGCGATCGGACAAGGCCATGAACAAGCTCTCGCGCGACACGATGAGCCGGCTGATCGCTTTCGGCGCCGAGCACGGCTATGGCGAGTATCGCACGCCGCCCCTGTTCCAGGATCAGGTGATGGGCACCTATAGCTTCAACGACAACATCCTGCGGCGCTTCTGCGAGAGTCTGAAGGACGCGATCGACCCCAAGGGCATCATTGCCCCGGGGCGCGGCGGATTCTGGCCGAAGGCGATGAGAAAGGCTGAGAAATGAAGCATCTCGTTCCCGCGCTTCTCATGCTTTGCACAGCTGGCGCCGCGGCAGCTGCCGATCCAGACCATGACGCGCTGATCGCTCGAGGAGAGCAGGTGTTCGCCTACAACTGCACCTCGTGCCACGGGCCAGGGATCGGCAACCCGGGTAACGAGTTCAAGCCTGGCACCGATGCATTGCGGGTGAAGTACAATGGCGATGTGCCGGCGCTGCTGACCGAGCGTACCGACCTGACGCCCGACGCGGTCGCATACTTCGTTCGGAACGGCATCTCGATCATGCCGTTCTTCCGAAAGACGGAGATCAGCGACGCCGATCTGGCCGCGCTCGGCGCCTATCTCAACCGGAACAGCGCCGGCCGGTGATATGCGCCACGGCGGCGATGACAGCAAAGAGGATTGCTATGGATATCGCGAAAGGGCAGCGCCGTCTTGACGGCAGGATCGCCGTCGTGACCGGAGCCGGCAACGGCATTGGGCAAGGCATCGCGCGGATGTTCGCGGCGCAGGGAGCGACGGTCATCGGGCTCGATGTCGACGACCACGCTTTGGCCGAGACCGCAGCCGCGGCACCGGGTGGACGGTTTCTGCCACGGCACACCGATACACTCGACGAGGCGGAAACCTCGCGCGTGGTGAACGAGATCGGTGACGAGTACGGCAGGATCGACATCCTCGTTCCCGCTGCAGCGATCTCGATCTTCCAGTGGATCGAGGAGATGAGCTATGAGCAGTGGCAGCGCACGTTGCGGGGCGAGCTGGACATCGTCTTTCTCATCACCCGTGCCGCCTGGCCCTGGCTGCGGAAAAGCGGCACGGCTTCGGTCATCAATTTCGCTTCGGCCAACGCGCATATAGCGCTGAATGGCTCACCGGCTCTGGCGCATTGTGCTGGCAAGGGCGGAGTTCTTGCCATGACCCGACAACTCGCGATGGAGGGTGCGCCACATGGCATCCGCGCGAACACGATCTCACCGGGGCTGATCGTGACGGCGCAGACCCGCCGGCACATGGCGATGGATCCGGGCTTCGAAGGAGAGGCAACGCGGCGCATGATGATCAAGCGCCTCGGCGAAGCCGAGGACGTCGCCTGGTGCGCGGTTTGGCTCGGCTCCGAGGAGTCAAGCTATGTCACCGGCGCCGATTTCGCTATCGATGGGGGCTCTACCGCCTGGTGACGTGCGCTGACCAGGCCCTGGCGCTTGCCCATCCGCCGAAGTCGCCGCTTCGGTGGAGCGTGGTGGCAGCGGCCATCGTTCTGGTCTTGCTGCGAGGAATCCTCACTCGTGCCCTTGACCTCTCGGTCACCCTTTCCGTTCCTTCGCTTGCCGAGGCCGCCTGATGCCCGGCAGACGGATCATCTGCTCTCTCCCTTACCCTGAAGGAAAGCCTCATGCGCTTCGTGCTGCCGCTTCTGTTCTTTGTCGGCCTGTTTGCCACTGGTGCACACGCCGAGGTGCATGAAGTGAAGATGCTCAACCGTAATTCCACGGGCAACATGGTCTACGAGCCCGACTTCGTACGGCTGAAGCCCGGTGACAGCATCAGGTTCCGCGCCGCCAATGTTTCCCACGACGCCGCCTCGATACCGGAGATGCTTCCCGCAGGCGCAGAGGCCTTCAAAGGAAAGATCAACGAGGAGATCGAGGTAACCTTCACAGCCCCGGGCACCTATGGGATCAAGTGTATCCCGCATTATGGCATGGGCATGGTCATGCTCGTGCAGGTGGGCGACGAGCCTGTTGATGCGATCGCGGTGCCGGAGCGGCTTCCACCATTGGCCAAGCGCCGCTTCCAGGAGATTCTGCAGCGGGCGAAGAACCCGGAGGCTGGTGGATAATATCCGGCTGCGAGACTGTCACGAGGAGCGAGGCCTCTGAGGTGCCCGGCCACAAACTGGCCGGGTGTCTTGCCGCCGTGAACGGGCAACAACGGTCTTCCCCATCCACGGCGGCGTCATCCGGCGGGTCCGGCGCTTCGTCCAAATCCGGTCAGGCTTCCTTGTTCAGACCGCCTTCCGCCGTAACCCGACGCAGGTGGTAGGAGGTATCGCCGAACATCAGCTCGATCATGGAAAGTCGGCGAAAGTAATGTGCACCGATATACTCCATGGTCATGCCAATGCCCCCATGCAGCTGGACCGCCGTCTGCCCGACAAACCGTGCGGAGCGGTTGATCTGGACTTTGGCGGCAGAAAGGGCTGTGCGGCGCTCATCGGGGTCCTCCGCTTCCGCCATCATGCTGGCATAGAGCGCCATGGAACGGGCCTGCTCCACGGCAACCAGCATGTCCACTGCCTTGTGCTGCAAGGCCTGGAAGGAGCTGATGGGAACGCCAAACTGCTTGCGTGTCTTCAGGTACTCCACGGTGATCGCGGTCAGGGCATCCATGAGCTCGACCGCTTCGGCGCACAGCGCCGCGGTGGCACCATCCACAACCCTCTCGATGATGGGCAAAGCATTGCCGGCGGTTCCGAGAACGGCATCCGCAGGCACATGGAGATTGTTGAGAGTGATGTCGCTCGCGCGCCCGCCATCCTGGGTGGGATAGCTCCTGATGGAGATGCCGTCGGCATCGGAAGGGACGATGAACAGCGTGATCCCTTCCGGATTGCGTTGGCTCCCAGCCGTGCGTGCGCTCAGGACAAGGAACTTGGCCGCATCCGCATTGAGGACCACGCTCTTGTTGCCATTCAGACGGTAGGCGCCATCCACGAGCTTCGCCGAGGTGGCAACGTCGCTGAGATCGTAGCGCGCCTGGATCTCGGAATGCGCGAAAGCCAGGCGCACCGAGCCGTCGGCTATGCCAGGAAGGAGAACCGCACGCTGCGCCTCGTTGCCTGCGAGGCGCACCGCTCCGCCGCCAAGAATGACACTGGCCAGATACGGTTCCGGCGCCAGCGCCCGGCCAAGTGCTCCTGCCACCATCAGCGTCTCGACGGCACCGCCGCCAAAGCCGCCATCCGCCTCGGAGAAGGGAAGGCCAAGAATCCCGAGTTCCGCGAGTTCGGCCCATTTGGCCTGGGAGAACCCCAGGGGCTCGGAGCGGACAGCCTGCAGCTTCTCCAGCGTGCCATAGTTGTTTGCGGACCAGCGCGAGACGGTTTCCTTGAGCATGTTCTGCTCTTCGGTCAGATCGAAATCCATGTTCCGCTCTCCTCAGAGTCCCAGGATCGCCTTGGCGATCACGTTGTGCTGGATCTCGTTGGATCCGCCGTAGATGGACACCTTGCGGTGGTTGAAATAGACCGGCGCCGCCGTATCCGCCCAGGCAAAGAGCGATTCCAGGTCGTTGTGGCCCGTGTCAGGCCGCTCGGCCGGCAATGCCTGGGGACCGGCAAGCTCCAGGAGAAGCTCAGTCGTGGCCTGCTGCAGCTCCGATCCCTTGATCTTGAGGATCGAGGAAGCCGGATCAGGCTTCGTTGGATCCCGTGTAGCCTGCGCCGCCACCACCCGCATCTGCGTGATCTCAAGCGCCTTGAGCTCGATCTCCGTGGTCACCAGGCGCGAGCGGAAATCCAGGTCGTCCCACATGCTGCCTCCGCCGGCCGGCGTGGCCTTGGCAAGACGCTTGATACGGGCGATCCGCTCCTTCGACATGCCAATGCGCGCAATACCCGTCCGTTCATTGGCAAGGAGGAACTTGGCATAGTCCCATCCCTTGTTCTCCTCCCCCACTAGGTTTTCCACGGGGACTTTCACGTTGTCGAGGAAGACCTCATTCACCTCGTGCCTTCCGTCGATGGTGATGATGGGGCGAACGGTGATGCCTGGCGTACCCATGTCGATGAGGAGGAAGGAGATCCCCGCCTGCTTCTTCACTGTCGTGTCGGTCCGGGCAAGGCAGAACATCCAGTTCGCGTACTGACCCAGCGTGGTCCAGGTCTTCTGCCCGTTGACGATGTAGTGGTCTCCCTCGCGAATTGCCCGCGTCTTCAGCGAAGCGAGATCTGAACCCGCGCCTGGCTCGGAGAATCCCTGGCACCACCAGTCGTCCAGGCTCCTGATCCGCGGAAGGAAGCGATCCTTCTGCTGCTGGTTGCCGAAAGTGGCAATGACGGGCCCCACCATGAAGCAGTTGAACTGCAGCGGCAGCGGCACGGCCGCCTGCATCAGCTCCTCCATGAAGATATAGCGCTGAACAGGGGTCCAGTCCTGGCCGCCATACTCCAGTGGCCAATGCGGCGCTGCCCATCCCTTGTCGTTCAGGATGCGCTGGGAGGTCACGTAGTCCTCCCGCTCCAGCTTGCGGCCTTCCGAGACCTTTGTCCGGATTTCCTCGGGGATCGCCGTTCGGAAGAAGTGACGCACCTCCTTGCGAAAGGTGTTTTCCTCGGGAGTGAAGCGCAGTTCCATCTCAGTTCGATCCAGGATTGATTTCGATGAGGCCTGCGGCACCCATGCCGCCTGCGATGCACATGGTGACGACGGCGAAGCGCACACCTCTGCGGCGCCCCTCCAGCACGGCATGTCCAACCAGGCGCGCGCCGCTCATCCCGAAAGGATGGCCCACGGATATGGCCCCGCCATTCACATTCACGATCTCGGGGTCGATGCCGAGCGTCTCGCAACAATAGATGGACTGGGATGCGAAGGCCTCGTTCAGCTCCCAGAGGCCGATATCGGAAACCTGGAGACCCTGGCGCGCCAGCAGGCGTGGCACGGCATGAACCGGCCCGATCCCCATCTCGTCGGGTTCGCATCCGGCGGTCGCATAGCCGCGAAAGATCCCAAGGACCTGGGCGCTACGGCGCGCGGCCTCGGCCGAGGACATGAGAACGGTGGCCGAGGCACCGTCGGAGAGTTGGCTGGCGTTGCCCGCCGTCACGAACTGATCCTCGCCGCGCACCGGCTTCAGCTTGGACAAGGCGTGAAGAGTGGTATCGGGACGGTTTCCCTCGTCCCTGACCAGGGTCACGTTCTCCAGCCGGGTCTCGCCCGTCTCCTTGTCGCTGACTGCTTTCGTCACGGCAAACGGGACAACTTCCGCATCGAAGAGGCCGCTGGCCTGGGCACGTGCGGTGCGTTGCTGGCTCCTGAGCGCGAAAAGGTCCTGTGCCTCGCGGGAGATGCCATACCGCTTGGCGACAGTGTCGCCGGTCTCGATCATGGAAACGTAGATATCGGGCTTGTTGGCCATCAGCCAGTCATTGCGGAAGAGCTCGCGATTGACGGGCTGTACCAGCGAGATCGATTCGACGCCTCCAGCAACCGCAACCGGAACACCGTCGAGGGCGATGCGCCGGGCCGCATGAGCGATCGCCTCAAGACCGGAGGCACAGAAGCGGCTCACGGTGACACCCGAGGACGTCACCGGAATGCCGGCCACGAGAGCCGCATGGCGGGCGACATTTCCGCCGGTGGCGCCTTCCGGATACCCGCAGCCAAGGACGACCTCCTCCACATCCGCAGGATCAATATTCCCCCGGACAAGCGCATGGCGGATGGCATGGGCGGCCATGTCCGCGCCTTTGGTGATGTTGAGCGCGCCGCGCTGCGCCTTGCCGATGGGGGTGCGCGCGGTGGAAACAATGACGGCTTCGATCATGGCGTCTTTCCCATTGTTCCTCGGTGATCCCGGCTTTCGGCGGCGTCGGGTGGCCTACCTGCCTCCGCGGCCAGCTCGGCTATCAGTATCTTCGGCAACAGCTTGCCGACGGGACTGCGCGGCAGCGCCTCGCGGAACTCGATGGCACGTGGCATCTCATGGCGGCCGAGACGATCGGCCAGGAACTCCGTCAGCTCGTCCAGCGTGAAGGGGCCGCACCCTGCCTTGAGCTTCAGATAGGCTTTCGCCGATTGCCCGCGATAGCTGTCCGGCACGCCGATCACGATGACTTCCTCGACGGCCGGATGCTCGTAGATCGCGTTCTCGATCACCGCCGGATACACGTTGAAGCCGGAGGAAATGATCATGTTCTTCCGACGATCCACGATCTCGAACAGGCCTTCGCCGTCCATGCGTCCCATATCGCCGGTCAGGAACCAGCCGTCCCGGAAGGCTGCCGCCGTTGCTGCCGCATCGTTGAGGTAGCCCCTGAAAACATTCGGTCCACGGATGGCGATTTCACCCACCTCTCCGGGATGCACTTCCCGGGCAGGATCATCGGTGGATACGATGCGCATCGCCAAGCCGGGCAGAGGCACCCCGATCAAGCCTGGCCGCCGGGCCGTGCGGTAAGGCACGCGGGATCCCGCCGGTCCGGTCTCGGTCATCCCCCAGCCGTTGTTCAGCTGAGTGCCGATAAGAGCCTCGATCTTCGCCTGGACGTCGAAGGGTAGGGGGGCGCCGCCGGAGACGCAGGATTTGAGAGAGGAGAAATCCACCTTTTCGATGCCGGGATGGTTCAGCAGCGCCACCCACATGGTAGGGACACCCGAGAACTGGCTGGCCTTCAGCTCAGTGATGTCCCGGATCAGCGTCCTGGTATCGAAGCGCTGGCGAAGAAGGATCTGGTTGCCGTCGCGCAGGTGGCGCAGAAGCACGGTCGTCAGTGCATAGATATGGAACAGCGGCAGGACAGCGATCACCTTCTCCGCCCCGGGCACGAGCGGCCTGCCTCCGTCGCGCCAGAGGCGATACATGCTCACGGCCGATGTCAGGTTGCCGTGGCTCAGCATGGCTGCCTTGGGCAGTCCGGTGGTCCCGCCCGTGAACTGAAGTACGGCTATATCGTCAATGGAAGGCTGCGGTGCGGTAAGGGGAATGTCGCTGAGAAGGCTGGACAGCTCCTGCACGCCAGGGCGTTGCGGGATCGGCAGCGCCGCGACCTCTCCCGCCCCGTACAGGCTGTCATCCCCGACGATGACCTCGTCAATGATGTGCGCATCCAGCATGTCCAGCGCGCTGGGAAGGAAGCCCGGAAGGTTGGTCGTGACAAGGCGGCGGCTGTGCGTGGCTTCCAGCTTGTGGATGATCTCCCTGCGGGCATCCAGGGCGCTGAGATGCACGACCCGTGCCCCGAGCCTTGTCAGCGCAAGGAAGGACAGCGGGTGATACGGGGTGTTCGGCAGCAGAAGTGCCACATTGTCCCCATGCCCGATCCCTGATGCGGCGAGCCCGCTGGCCAGTCGCTCGACGTCCTTTTCCAGCACCTCGTAACTCAGCGTCCGGCCGCGGAACTCCAGCGCCGGCGCCGAACCCTGTTGCCGCACCGCCTCCGCCAGAAGTTCGGGCAGGGTCGTGGTTTCCAGGGGCGCGTTCCAGTTGCAGATGTCCGGGAAGCTCGCCATCCACGGATAGCGCGCAGCTTGGTCCGGTTCCTCCGATGCCACGGGCGGGGGTGTCGCGATCTCGCTCCGTGCCTGCTCCGGCGCCATCACGCCGCCTCCCGCCCGGAGAAGAGGCCGGAACCCTGGGAAACGCGGCGCAGGAAGGGTGAGGGCTCAAGGCTCTCGTCGCCGCTCTCCGCGGCCAGCCGCTCCAACTCCGCGACGATCCGGGCAACCCCGATCCCCTCGGCCCAGTGCATCGGGCCGCCGGTAACGGCGGGCCAGTTGTAGCCGTTCACCCAGATCAGATCGATGTCGCTGGCGCGCGCGGCAATCCCCTCGTCGAGGATCTTCGCGCCCTCATTGACCATTGGATAGAAGAGGCGCGCCAGGATCTCCTCCTCGCTGAACTTCCGACGGGCGACTCCCTGGCTTTCGGGGAGCGAGGCAATCAGGGCTTCGACCTCGGGGTCCGGGCTGCCGCTGCGGGCGCCGTCGGGATAGAGATAGAAGCCCCGGCCGGTCTTCTGTCCGAAGCGCCCCAGTTCGGCGAGTGCATCCGCCACGGGGGCTCTGGCACCGATGGCCTTGCGTGCCCGCCAGCCGATGTCGATCCCTGCCAGATCCATCATGGCAAACGGGCCCATGCGGAAGCCGAAGCGCGTGACGGACTCGTCCACCTCATGGGGCAGCGCGCCGGAAAGGAGCAGCCTCTCCGCCGCCCGGGTGCGGTTCGACAGCATGCGGTTGCCGACAAAGCCGTGGCACACGCCGACCATCACCGGCAGCTTGCCCAGGCGGCGACCGAGCTCCATGGCCGTCACCAGGACATCCTGCGAGGTCTCCGTGGCACGGACCACTTCGAGCAGGCGCATCACATTGGCCGGGCTGAAGAAATGCAGTCCGACGACGTCACGTGCCCGACCCGATGACGCAGCGATCGCGTTCACATCCAGATAGGAGGTGTTGGTGGCCAGAATCGTGCCGGGCCGGGTCAATGCGCCGAGCTCACCGAAGATCCCGGCTTTCACGCCCATGTCCTCGAAGGCGGCCTCCACCACGATGTCGGATGTGCCGGCCTTGTCCAATCCTTCGGCCGGTGTGATGAGCGCGAGGCGCTGCTCCATGGCTTCGCCGGAAAGCGACCCCCGCCTCACCGATGCCTCGTAGTTGGCGCGGATGCGCGACATGCCGGATTCGAGGAGTTCCGGACGAACATCGATCAGGGTCACGGGAATACCGGCCTGGGCGAAGCACATGGCGATGCCGCCGCCCATCGTGCCCGCGCCGATGACCGCTGCCTTGCCGATGGGACGCGCCTTCACCTCACGGCCGATCCCGGGCAGGCGCGCGGCTTCCCGCTCTGCGAAGAAGAGGTAGCGTTGGGCCCTGGCGCTCGGATGGACCACCAGTTCGCGGAAATGGGCGCGCTCCGCAGCCAGGCCGTCGGCAAAGGACCGGCCGTAGCAGCCGCGGACTGCATCGACCAGGGCCGGCACATTCGGCGCCTGACCAGATCGCTTCAAAGCCGCTGCCGCAGCGGCCTCGAAGGCCACCCGGTCCGCCTCGGTCAACCGGTCGGAGCAGTCCTGTACCCTGGGCCAGTTCCCGGCCTCGGCCAGCCGAAGCGCGACAGCGGAAGCGGTGCCGAGAAGGTCCCCGTTCGCTACCTCGTCGATCATGCCAAGCGCCTGCGCGCGTTCCGCCGTCACCGGTTCCCCGGACAGCATGAGCGCGAAGGCCGGCGCGGCGCCGATCAGGCGCGGCAGGCGCTGGGTGCCACCGGCGCCTGGAATGATACCAAGCTTGATTTCCGGCAGGCCGAGCTTGGCGGCGGGGTTGGCCACGCGGGCGTGGCAGGCCAATGCCAGTTCCAGGCCACCGCCGAGCGCGGCACCTCCCATGGCGGCGACGACAGGCTTGGAAGCCCCCTCGATGGCAGCCACAACATCGGGCAGCGATGGCGGGACGGGAGGCTTCCCGAACTCGGAGATGTCGGCACCAGCCACGAACAGCTTGCCGGCGGCCGTGAGCACGATGGCTTTCACGCCGGGATCGGCGCAGGCGGCGGCGATCGCTTTGGCTATGGCGTCGCGCACGGCGGCACTCAGGGCATTCACCGGGGGATGGTCGATGGTGACAATGGCCACCCCGCCTGTGACCACAGTGTCGACAGGTAGCATCGGGTTCCCTCCCATTTCATTCTGCATTGCAGAATTCAGTACCGATTTATTGTCTCAGTGTCTTTGTTAGGCGCAAAGTGTCAAGGGAGTAGTCGGGGGAACGGACCTTTAGCCGGTAGCTTTGTCCAACATTGTTCTGGTATGCAGAATTCCAGTTCGCGAAAGTTGACATTCGCCGAAGGACAATGGCATCAGTCGGTTGTCCGGAGAGGCATTGCTGCCGAGAAGACCAAGAAGCGGGCGATCAGCACGCTGGGCGGAGGAAGCTGGAAGATGGGGTCGGTATCCTGCCCCACCATGACATTCCCTTGTGTCCGATGTTGGCTTCGGCCCGGTACAGGGCGGAATGCCTCCTGTGATCCAGGCTCCAACGGGGCGTGGAACAGGTACTTGGTCGGGCGTGATCCCGGTGCCGGAAGTGTTCAGGGAGGAAATAATGGTCCGCAGGACGATCGTATCAGCAGCTCTCGCTCTCACCGTGTCTGCGGGCCTCTTGGGGGCGCGTGCGCAAGAGGCCCAGACCTTCGTGGTCGGCTCCCACATGCCTCTGACCGGCGCCCTTGCCCGATCCGGGCAGGCCTTCAACGAAGGCATGCAGGTGGCGGCCACGATGTGCAACGCCGCATCGCCGCGCCACAAGATCAGGATCGACGTCATCGACGATGAGAGCACGCCCGCGAAGGCGGTCTCTGCCGTCGAGAAGCTGTCCTCGGACGGTGCGGTGGCGATCATCGGCGGCTACGGATCGAACATCATCGGGCCGGCTTCCGATGCCGCAAGCAAGCTCGGCAAAGTCTATATCACCGCCGGCGCGGTCAGCGATGAACTCACGCAGCGCGGATTGAAGAACTTCTTTCGAATTAACAATAATGCCGGCTACCAACGCGGCATCGCCACCCTTCTTTCCGACCTGAAGCCGGAGAAGATCTCTATCGTAGCTTCTACGCGGGAAGCCCCGGCGCTTCTTGCGGATGGCCTGGAAAAGGACCTCACCGCACAGGGGATCAAGGTGACGGTCCACAAGTTCGACCCGGCCATCAGTGACTTCAAGCCGGTCATCAACAAGATCAAGATCCAGGACAAGCCGGACATCATCATGATGTCCGCCTACGAGAATGACTACGTCGGGATCATCCGGGCAGCCAAGGTGCTGAAGCCCAACGTGAAGCTGATCGTCGGCGCATGGTCCCTGGCGACGCCGAAAATGTACACCGATTTTCCGGATCTCATGAACAACGTGGTCGGCACCTCCTTCCTGCCATTTCCGGTGGAGATGAAGAGCGAGGAAGGAACGACCTTCGCCGATCTTTACAAGAGCAAGTACGGCAAGGAGATCGAGTATCTTTCGACGCTGAGCTTCGTGGAGACGCGGATCCTCTGCGAGGCGATATTCCGCAGCGCCGAAGCCGGTACATTGGCCAAGGGTGGACTTGCCGACGAGATGCGCAAGACCGATCGCGACACCATGCTGGGCCGCATCCAGTTCGATCAGTCCGGCGACAATCCGAACTTCACCCTGTCCATGGGACAGCACCGCGACGGCAAGATCGTCCTGGTGTCGCCCCGCACCACGGCGAACGGGGAAATTGCCTATCCCGGCCTGCCCTGGTGATGGCCTCTGCATCTTCCCGCAACAGTTCAGCTTCCTCACCGAGGTGACATGACCGACCTCATCCTACAGGCGCTGTTCTCCGGGGTGCTGATCGGCAGTGTCTACGCGCTGGTGGCATTGGGCCTGGCCCTGGCCTTCGGAGCCATGCGTATCATCAACCTTGCCCATGGCGAACTGGTGCTCCTGGCGGCCTACATGGCCTATTTCGTGGAGGCGAGCACCGGGCTGAATCCCTATGCCGCCATCCCACTGGCACTCCTCGCCGTCCTGCTCGTGAGCTGGATACTGGTCCTTCTCGTGAGCTGGATCAGGGAGCACCGCGAACTGAACTCGCTGATCCTGACCTTTGCCATGGGCATCATACTCACCAATGGCATCCTGCTGGTTTTCGCGAGCGATGTTCGCACCACGAACTCCGCCACACTGCAGGATGCGGTCTCCTTCGGGGATCTCTTCGCGATGCGTGGGGAGATCGTCGCCTTCTTCGTGTCCCTGGTGCTGATGGGGTTCCTCTGGTGGTGGCTGAAGTCCAGTTGGTACGGCCGTGCCATGCGCGCCGTATCGTCCAATCGTGATGCGGCACGGCTGATGGGCATAAACCCGGCCCGGATCGAGACGGCGTCCTTCCTGGTGGCCGGAGCCCTGGCAGCCTTTGCGGGCGTGGCTCTGTACACCATGAGCGTCATCCAGCCTGCCACCGGTCACGCCCTGACGGTGAAGGCCTTCATCATCACGGTGCTGGCTGGTGTCGGCTCGATCCCCGGCGTTTTCCTCGGCGCCCTTCTTCTCGGTGTCACGGAGGCCCTGACGGTAACGCTTGCCTCCTCCGCTCTCCAGGAACTGGCCGGGATGGTCCTCTTCCTTCTGGTCCTGTTCCTCCTGCCGAACGGCCTGTTCGGCGCACGTGCGCGTCGCGGATGAGGGCCGGCAGAATGTCCGCAACCTCCGCCCTCGGCCTCCGCACGAAGCCCCGTTACAACCGCTTGCCCATTCTTCTGGGAAGCGCCGCACTCGTGCTGGCCATCCTGCCTCTGGCTGCCGGTACCAGCCCCTATCTCCTAGGCCTGCTCATCTCGGCCCTGATCCTCTCCGGCCTAGCCCTGTCCTGGGCCCTGCTGGGCAATCTCGGCGGCATGGTCTCCTTCGGCCATGCAGCGTTCTTTGGAGTGGGTTCCTATGCTTCCGCCTTGCTGGCGGGAAAGCTCGGGATCCCGGTGCTTCTGGCCATTCCGCTCGGCGGCGCCTTCGCGACCCTGGCATCGCTTGCCATGCTGCCGGCGCTTCGCCTGTCCGGACCGTATTTCGCGCTTGCCATCCTCGCCTATGCGCAGATCTTCCGCATCCTGGCGACGGAGTTGGACTGGCTGACCGGCGGCTCGGCCGGGCTGCAAAGGTATCCCGGCCTGCCTGACATCCTGGGCCTCGACCTCGCGAGCCGGCCGGGAAGCTATGTCCTTGTCCTCGTCGCCGTTATCCTGTCCGCCATGGTCTACATGGCCATCCGGCGCAGCCACACCGGTACCGCGCTCCGCGCGATCGCCGACAGCGAGGATGCGACCCGTGTCGTGGGGGTCAACTCGACCCTCCTGAAGACCTGGATGTTGCTCCTTTCAGCCTTCATCGCGGGCGTGTTCGGGGCGTTGAACGCGCACATCATCGGTTTCCTGGAGCCCGACTACGCCTTTTCCAGCATCTGGAGTGTCATGCCCATCATTGCCGCGATCTTCGGCGGCTACCGTACCGTTCTGGGCCCTGTGCTGGGTGCCGTGGTGATCTACCTCTTCGACCAGGTCTTCGCGAAGAGCCTGATCCCCGTCGGGCACCAGATCCTGCTCGGCGTGTTGCTGGCCATCATGGTGCTGATCGCGCCCAACGGTCTCGCCGGCCTGATGTCGCGGTTCCGCGCCAAGCTGGGGGAGAAGAGCCATGCTGGAGCTTGATGCCGTTACCGTCCGGTTCGGCGGGCTCACCGCGCTTTCGGGCATTTCCTTTCAAATAAAAAGGGGAGAGATCCTGGGGCTTGTCGGACCCAACGGTGCCGGCAAGACAACGCTGTTCAACTGCATATCCGGCCTGGTGAAGGCCCGCGGACGCATCGCCTTCGAAGGCCGGGACATCATCGGCCTGCCGCTGCACAAGAGGGCCCGCGCCGGGATCGGCAGGACCTTTCAGATCACGCAGCCGATGCACCACCTTTCGGTCCGGGAGAACCTCACGGTGGCGCAGGTCTTCGGGGCAGGCCGGTTCGATCCGGTCCGGATCGGCGAGATCCTGGAGGTGATGGAACTGTCCCACAAGGCGGATCTGGATGCGGCCACGTCGCTGGCCCTACAGGAACTCAAACGCCTGGAGATTGCCAAGGCACTGGCAACCGAGCCGAAGCTTCTTCTCCTGGACGAGGTGCTGGCGGGTCTCGAAAGCAATGCGAAGCGCCTTTTCATGCTGAAGTTGAAGGAGCTTCATCGCCTGTTCGGCCTGACCATCGTGATCGTGGAACATGACATCGAAACGATATCGGAGCTCTGCACCCGCGCCGTGGTACTGAGCTTCGGCCAGCTCATCGCCGATGGGGCGCCCGAGGAGGTCTTCCGCGATCCAGCGGTGATGGAGAGCTATACGGGGACCGCCCATGCTTGAGACCCGGCACCTGACCTCCGGCTACGGCGCCATCACCGTCCTCTGGGATCTCGACCTGACCTTCCGGGAAGGCGCCCTGACGGCCATCGTGGGCCCGAACGGGGCAGGAAAAACCACCCTGCTGCGCACGCTGGTCGGGCTCCTTCCCTACCAGGGCGAGATACTGCTCGGCGGCGAGCCGATCCGGCGCAGGACCTGGGATCTGGTCGGGGAGGGGATCGTCATGGTTCCCGAGGGCCGTTTGCTGTTCCGCGACATGACCGTGGAAGAGAATCTTTGCCTCGGTGCCTATCCCACACGGTGCCGGAGCGAGATGGCCGCCAACCTCGACCGCGTCTACACTTTCTTCCCGCGCCTCAAGGAACGGCGTCAGCAGATCGCGGGCTCGCTGTCCGGCGGCGAGGCGCAGATGGTCGCGATGGGGCGCGGACTGATGGCGAAGCCGCGCATCCTTCTCATCGACGAGCCGTCCCTGGGACTGGCACCGGTCATCGTGAAGGAGGTGTTCGACATCATTCGCCGGCTGAAGTCCGATGGCATCACCATCGTGCTCATCGAGCAGAACACCAGGATGGCTCTCGCCGTCGCTGACGATGTCCATCTGATGCGCTCGGGCAAGGTCGTCCTCTCGGATGCTGCGGCCGACATGAATCTCGACCGCCTGCACGACTTCTACTTCGCGAGGGAGGCGACGGGCTGATGGAGTATCCTGGCCGTCCCCTGCCGGAGCTGTTCCGCGACAGGCTGATGCTGCCTGTGATCGCGTCCCCCATGTTCATCGTGTCCCGCCCGGAGCTCGTCATCGCCGAGTGCCTCTCGGGGATCGTTGGATCCTTCCCGGCCTTGAATGCTCGCGCCCCGGATACGCTCGATGGGTGGCTGGAGCGGATCAAGGCGGAGCTCGCCGCCGCGCAGGCGGCAGATCCTGACCGCAGGATCGCGCCCTTCGCCGTGAACCAGATCGTGCATGCGTCGAATGACCGTTTGGAGCAGGACATGGAAACCTGCATCGCGCACGAGGTTCCACTCATCATCACCTCCCTGCGCGCGCCTGGTGAGGTCGTCCGCCGGGTCCACGCCTATGGCGGCCTGGTCTTTCACGACGTCACCACGATCCGCCACGCCGAGAAGGCGCTGGAAGCCGGCGTGGACGGGTTGATTCTGGTCTGCGCCGGGGCGGGGGGTCACGCCGGAACGCTCAGTCCATTCGCGCTCCTGGGGGAGGTGCGCCGCATCTACGATGGTCCCGTCGCGCTGGCGGGCGCCATAGCGACGGGCGACGCGATCCTCGCGGCCCAAGCTCTCGGCGCCGACTTTGCCTATATGGGCACCCGCTTCATCGCGACCGAGGAGGCGAACGCCGCTCCGCCCTACAAGGAGATGATTGAGGCGGCGAGCGCTTCCGACATCCTCTACTCGTCCTTCTTCACAGGCGTCCCTGGCAACTACCTGAAGCCGAGCATCGTGGCCGCCGGGCTCGATCCGGAAGCGCTGCCCCTCCTCGATAAGAGCGCGATGAATTTCGGATCGTCAGGCGTGAAGCCCTGGCGAAACATCTGGGGCGCCGGTCAGGGCGTTGGTGCGATCGCCGACACCCTCCCGGTGACGGAGGTGGTGGCGCGCCTGTCGCAGGAATACCGGAGCGCCATCGGCCGCCTTACCCAGACGACCGCACCGTTCCGAACCTAGTCAGCGTGGATCGGAGATCCCCCGATTTCGCGACCCGCCCCGCATATGAAAGATCCAGCGATGAAGACCGGCATTGTCACAACGTATCCACGGCCGGGAATCGTCCAGATAACCATGACCCGTCCGGAACGCCGCAACGCTCTTGATCGCGCGGCCTATCGGGCCTTGGCGGAAGCGTTGACCGACGCGGAAAGAGACAATGCTGTCCGTGCCATCGTGCTGACCGGCGCTGAGGGATGCTTCACGGCTGGAAACGACCTTGCCGACTTCCAGGACGTCTCCATCAACCATGAGTCCAGTGAGGGCCTCGGCTATCTCAGGGTTCTCGCCGAGGCTTCCAAACCCGTGCTGGCTGCCGTGGAGGGTTTCGCGATCGGAATAGGCACGACCATGCTGTTGCACTGCGATCTGGCCTATTCGGGTGCGGGCACCGTGTTCCGCCTTCCTTTTGCCCATCTGGGGTTGTGTCCCGAGGGAGCCTCCAGCTATCTGCTTCCTCTGGCGTCTGGCACGAAGCGCGCCGCCGAGCTCCTGCTTCTGGGTGAGGCTTTCACCGCGCAGATGGCTGCCGAGGCAGGTATCGTCAACGAAGTGACCGAGACCGGAGAAGCGCTCGCTCGCGCAATCGGAAAGGCGGAACTCCTGGCAGCACTGCCACCAGCGGCTCTTGCCACGACCAAGCGGCTGTTGCGCCGTACTCATGCACGTGCCGTTGCTGAAACTTTGGAGAGAGAGGCGGCGGAGTTTCATGCTCTGCGGCTTCAGCCGGCAGCCCAGGCGGCTTTCAGGGCTTTCCTGGAGCGGAAAAGATGAGACAGCCATCCTTGCGGTCTTCCCGAACCAAGAACTCCCTCTTGATCGCCCGCAAGAGCGCGTTACACCCGAAGAGGCCCCCGGAACTCCCAGAGGTAACTCCATGACCCAACCCGCGGCATTGCTGCCGGATCACGACATCGAGGGTGACGGAAAGGAAGACCGTCACTTCGTGACGGCCCTGGCGCGTGGACTCGAGATCCTGGCCTGCTTCAAGCGAGGCGAGACCTTCCTGGCGAATCAGGACTTCGCCGAGAGGTGCAAACTCCCTCGCTCGACCGTATCCCGCCTGACCTACACGCTCACGAAGCTTGGTTACCTGCATTTCGTTGAGGATGTCGGCAAGTACCGTCTCGGCACACAACTCATTGCCCTTGGCACGGTCGCGCTTGGTGGGCTCGACATAAGGCAGATGGCCCGGCCGGCGATGCGGGAGCTTGCCAGTTTCTCGAACGCCACGGTTGGGCTGGCGGTGCGTGATCGGCTTTCCATGCGCTACGTGGAATGTCTTCGCGGTCCGGCGGCGATATCGCTCAATATCGATGTTGGCGTCCGTATGTCGATGGTCCGCTCCTCGATAGGACGTGCTTTCATCTCTGTCCTGACGCCCAGCGAACGCGCGCCGTTGTTCGACGAGCTCCGCATGCTCGACCCACTCGCATGGCCCAGGATTCATGAGAGTCTTGAGAGCTCCATGGCCGATCACGCCACGCTGGGCTGTTGCTGTTCCTTTGGCGAATGGCAGAAGAGTGTCAGTGCGATCGCAGTCGGCTTCCGCCCCGGCGGCGGCTTGCCTCCGATGGCAATCAACTGCGGTGCGCCCACTGTCATCTCCGAGCCCCAGTTTCTCTTGGACGAGGTCCGTCCGCGGCTTGTGGAAATGGTTCGACGCCTTGACGGTTTCATGGGTGCGTGAGGGCTGGTTTTTCTCGGAGTTGCCATCTCATGGATCAACCTGTTGCATACGCCAACGAACCGGATAACGGCTTACCTCTGGCGGGTGTGCGCGTTCTGGACCTGTCCCGCATTCTCGCAGGACCGTGGTGCGCCATGGTGCTTGGCGATCTCGGCGCAGAAGTGGTGAAGGTCGAGCATCCGACCCGCGGCGACGATACGCGTGACTGGGGACTTCGCACCGGTCCAACCAACACGTCGTACTTCGATGCCGTGAATCGCAACAAGAGCTCTATCGGTGCCGATCTTTCGGCACCCGAGGGGGTGACGGCAATCCGGAAGATGGCCCGCGAATGCGATGTCCTGGTCGAGAACTTCAAGACGGGCGGCGCCGACAGGCTCGGCCTGGGCTACGAGGCGCTGAGGGAGGAGAATCCCGGCCTCATCTACTGCTCGATCAGCGGCTATGCTTCTGATGGGCCTGAGGCCGCGCGACCGGGCTATGATCTGCTTGTTCAGGGGGAAGCCGGCCTCATGGCCCTCAATGGGGAAGCCGGGCAGGCGCCGCTGAAGTTCGGCGTGGCTGCGGTTGATCTGTTCACCGGGCAGTATGCGGCGCAGGCGGTGCTTGCTGCGCTGTACCAGCGTGGCCGTACCGGCAAAGGGCGGCGGATAGAGCTTTCCCTGTTCGATTGCGGCGTGGCCATCACATCCTACTACGGATTGGAGGCCCTGGTTCAGGGAAAGGATCCACCACGCTACGGCAATTCGCATCCATCGATTGTTCCTTACGGTGTGTTCGAGGCAGCGGATGGACCGCTGCTTATCACGGTTGGCAACAACGCACAGTTCCGCCGTTTCTGCGCGCGCGTGATCAATCGACAGGAACTCCTGGACGACGTCAGGTTCTCCACGAATCTAGAACGTTCAACAAACCGTGCCCTTCTGATCCCTGTCATAGAAGAAGAACTGCGAAAGAAGACCCGGAGTCAGCTTCTACAGCTCCTGCGAGAAGAAGGAATTCCGGCGGGGGAAGTTCTCGGTCTTCACGAGGCCCTGCTTTCTCCCCGCACCGAGGCCAGCGGAATGGTGGTGCGGTCGGAGGATGGTGCTGCAACACGCTGGGTTCTGGCTCCCCCGTATCGTTTCGATGGCCGCCGCCTTCCCGTTCGCTCTCTCCCGCCTCCTTTGCGGAAGGGATAGATCGAGGACAGCCCTCTGTTTTGACCGGAACGGAGGTTACCCGGTTGGGACAGCAAGTGTGACGCGGTCCTGATAAGGGCCGGTGTGGAGATCCAGCTTGCGCCTAGCGATCGGGCGCTGGTTCTCGCGGTGGACGAGAGGAACCAGATCCGAGCCCTCGACCGCACCCCAGTCGGAACTGTCGCTGATCCTGGCATCTCCTGCGGAGAAGGCCAATGCGAAAGTACACCCATTCCATCCAAGGCAAGGAATCCACATCCTGGGAGGAGCTGTCAGCCCACCTTCAGGAGGTTTCGATGCGGACGGCTTCTTTCGCAAATCCCCTTGGATGGTCGGAAATGGCGCGAGCTGCTGGCCTCCTTACCGCCGCGGACACAACCAAGTGGAGTGATTCCAGCAGACGTTTCCCGCGTGTTAACGCCGGGGGAAAGCTCCGCAGAAGTGCCGAGGCAAAAATCCCCAGTTTGCGGTTGGTGGTCAGCCGGCGAGTGGGTCGAGGCTCCTGATCTTCGGAGGCCTGCCACGTCGGCGCGGCGGCACCTGGGCAATGGTAACCGGCAGGGGGCGGAGGTTGTCCGGCACAAGGTCAGCGTGCTGGCGCAGCCGGTAGCTCGCGCCCTCGATCTGCACCACCACGGCATGGTGCAGCAGCCAGTCCAGCAGTGCGGTGGCGACCACGGCATCGCCGAACACCTCGCCCCATTCGGCAAAGCCGCGGTTCGAGGTCAGGATCATCGCCCCACGCTCGTAGCGCGCGTTCACCAGCTGAAAGAACAGGTTGCCGTTGCCGGCCGTGATCGGCAAGGTAGCCGATCTCATCGACGATCAGCAGCGCGGCGCGGCACAGATAGCGGATCCGCTCGCGCAAGTTTCCCTCGCGCTCGGCCCGGGCCAGCGAGGCGACGAGATCGGCCAGGGTGGTGAAGCAGACGCTGTGCCCGGCGCGCACCGCCTCGACCCCCAGCGCGATGGCGAGGTGGCTCTTGCCGGTGCCGGGCGGCCCCAGCAGGTGCACCACCTCGTGGCGGGCGATGAAGTCGAGCTGTGCGAGCGCCAGAATGCGCTGCCGGTCGAGCGAGGGCTGGAACGAGAAATCGAAGCTCGCCAGCGTCTTGACCGTGCCCAGGCGTGCCATCTGCAGCGCCGCCTTGACCCTGCGGCCCTCGCGCAAGGTCAGCTCCTCGGCCAGCAGGGTGTCGATCTGAACCGCCCCGGGTTTGTCGGAGGCCCCAGGCCTTGAGAGGATGGAGCCATGACGACGAAGGGCAAGACAGCAGCGAGCTACTCGCCGGAGGTGCGGGAGAGGGCGGTCCGCCTCGTGCTGGAGGG
>NZ_BDLP01000028.1:0-25606 GCF_001950415.1 Roseomonas sp. TAS13 | reverse complement strand
GAATGGGAGGTCCAGGAACCTCAGGTTCCTGGCGGATAGGGGGTCAGGGGGAAAGGCGGAGCCTTGCCCCCGGGACGGCGAGACGCCGGACAACGCAACGCGCATCACCGCCGCTCCCCGGTCAGCAGACGATCGATCGGGTAGAACCGATCCAGCACCACCAGCACCAGCGCGGTCAGCCCGATCAGCGCGGCGGAGACGGCGGCCACGAGCGGGTCCGTCATCTGGTCGATATAGGTGAAGAGCCGCACCGGCAGCGGGGTGGAGGAGGGCGAGGCAAGGAAGAGGCTCACCGTCAGCTCGTCGAAGCTGGTGATGAAGGCCAGGATCCAGCCCCCCGCCACGCCGGGCAGGATCAGCGGCAGGGTGATGCGGCGGAAGACGGTGAGGCGCCCGGCGCCCAGGCTCTCGGCGGCGCGTTCGACACGCGGGTCGAGACCGGCGAGGCCGGCGGTCACCAGCCGCACCATGTAGGGTGTCACCACGATCAGGTGCGCCGCCACCAGCCCGGCAAAGGAGCCCGCGAGGCCGAGGCCGGAGAAGAAGCGCAGCAGCGCCACGCCCAGCACGACATGCGGGATCATCAGCGGCGAGACCAGGAAGGCCGCGATGGCGTCGCGGCCAGGAAAGCGCCCACGTGCGATGGCCAGCGCCGCCGGTACGGCGATCAGCGCGGAAAGCGTGGCCGAGACGAGGCCGAGTTGCAGGCTGACCCAGAAGCTGTCCAGGAACTGCGGATTTTCGGCGATGGCCCGGTACCAGCGCAGCGATGCACCGTCGAAGGGCATCGCCATGAAGCCCTTGTCGGTGAAGGAGACCAGGATCACGACCACCAGCGGCGCCAGGATGAAGGCGATGAAGAGCCAGTGGAAGGCCAGGGACAGCGGACCGTTGCGGTTCATGCCCCGACTCCCAGCCGGCGCAGCGCGCGGCGTTCCACCAGCCGCGTCCAGAGCAACGTGCAGAGCAGGATGGCAATGAGCAGCAGCACGGCGATGGCGGCGCCCAGCGGCCAGTTCAGCGTGTTGAGGAACTCGTTGTAGGCCATGCTGGCCACCACGCGCAGCCGCTTGCCGCCCAGCATGGCGGGCGTGGCGAAGGCAGAGGCCGAGAGGCAGAAGACCATCAGCGCGCCGCCGAGAACGCCCGGCATGATGTTGGGCAGGATCACCCGGCGGAAGGTGGTGAGGCGCCCGGCGCCGAGGCTTTCCGCCGCGCGGGCCAGGGCGGGGTCGAGCCGCCCCAGGCTGGCCCAGACGGACAGCACCACCAGCGGCACCATGACATGGACGAGGCCGATGACGATGGCGAGCTCGGTGAACATCAGGCGGAAGGGCGCGCCGGGGATGCCAATGGCCACCAGCGCGTCGTTGACCAGCCCGTTGGTGCCGAGCAGCACCATCCAGCCGAAGGTCCGCACCACGACGGAGACCAGCAGCGGCCCGACCACCACCAGCAGCATCAGCCCGCGCCAGCGCGGCGCCATGCGGTGGACGATCCAGGCCTCCGGCACGCCGATCAGCAGGCAGATGGCGGTGGTGACGAGGGAAAGGCGGAAGGTGCGCTCCAGCACCTCGTGGAACAGCGAATCCGTGGCTAGGTCGGCGTAGTTGGCCAGGTTCCAGCGCGGCAGGATGCCCTTGTCGAAATCGAAGCCCTGCAGGCTGAGCACAGCGACGCCGATCAGCGGCAGCAGCAGCACCAGCGCATAGACGAGGCCCGAGGGCAGCGTCAGCAGCAAGGGGGAGGCGAGGCGCCTGCTCATACCGCCCCCCTCATGCCGCCAGCCGGCGCAGGCTGTGCGCGTCCCAGTCCAGGGAAACGGGGGAGCCTTCCTCGACCGGCGCGGCGCCGGTGTTCTGCGCCGTCACCATGACCGCGCCCAGCGCCGTATCGACGCGGTAGAGCCAGGAGCCGCCCAGGAAGACGCGCGAATGCACCTCGCCGCGCAGCCCGGGCTCGGTGGCGGGACGCAGGCGCAGGCGTTCCGGGCGGATGGTCAGCAGGATGTCACCGGGGGCGGCGGCGAGTTCCGGCGGCAGGGCGAAGCGGTGCCCGCCGGCCTCGGCCTCGCCCCGCCCGGTGGCACGGGCCGGCAGGCGGTTGCTGCGGCCGAGGAAGTCGGCGACGAATTCGCCCGCCGGCTCCTCATAGGCACGCCAGGGCGCGTCGATCTGCATCAGCCGCCCGCCCTGCATCACCGCCACGCGATCGCAGAGCGCCATGGCCTCGTGCTGGTCATGCGTCACCATGACGGTGGTGACGCCGACGCGGCGCTGCAGCTCGCGCAGCTCCACCTGCATCTCCTCGCGCAGCTTGGCGTCGAGGTTGGAGAGCGGCTCGTCCAGCAGCAGCAGGCGCGGCTCGATCACCAGGGCGCGCGCCAGGGCCACGCGTTGCTGCTGCCCGCCCGACATGTTGCGCGGGAAGCGGTCGGCCAGGTGCGCGAGATGAACAAGGTCCAGCGCCTCGCGCACCCGCTTCGCGCGCTCCGCCTTCGGCACCTTGCGCATCTCCAGCCCGAAGGCGACGTTCTCCGCCGCGGTCATGTGCGGAAAGAGCGCGTAGGACTGGAAGACGATGCCCATGCCGCGCTTCGCCGCGGGCACGGCGGCGAGGTCGCGGCCCTCCAGCACGATGCGCCCGGCACTCGGCGCCTCGAAGCCCGCGATCATCTGCAGCGTGGTGGTCTTGCCGCAGCCGGAGGGGCCGAGCAGGCCCAGGAACTCCCCCTGGGCCACGCGGATGGTCACGTCCTGCACCGCCGTGACGGGGCCGTACTGCTTGCCGACCCCGTCCAGTTCCAGAAAGGCGGGCGCCATGCTCAGCGCTCGACCTCACGCTGCCAGCGGCGCGTCCACTCGGTGCGGTTCTTGTTGATCACGTCCCAGTCCATGGTGACGAGCTGCTTCACCTGGTCCTCGCCATAGATGACGCGCCTGGCGACATCCTCGGGCAGCTTCACCTCCTTGTTGGTGGGGCCGGAGCCGTAATAGGTGGAGAAGGCCACCTGCACGGCGGGCGAGAGCAGGTGCGCGACGAATTTCTGCGCCAGCTCCGGCTTCGGCGCGCCCTCCACGGCGCAGGTCGCGGTCATCAGCACCACCGCGCCCTCCTTGGGCCGCACGATCTCCAGCGGGAAGCCGGATTCCTTCATCGCCGCGACGCGGGAGGAGCCCCAGACGGAGAGCCAGATCTCGCCGGACTGGAACATCTCGCTCATCTTGCCCGGGCTGCTCTCATAGGCGAGCACGTTCGGGTTGATCTTCTCGCGCATCACCTTGAAGCCCGGGGCGATGTCGTTCTCGCCGCCGCCATTGGCGCGGGCCATCATCACCAGCGTGTGCAGGCCATAGGTGTTGTCGATGCCGGGGATGGAGAGGCGCTGCTTGTATTCCGGCTTCGCCAGATCCATCCAGGAGGCGGGAACCGGCAGGTTGCGCTGCTTGAACAGGTCGGCGTTGTAGGCGATGCCGGTATAGCCGAAGCCGGTGCCCACCGCCTTGCCGCCGCCCATCACCGCGATGGGATAGACGCTGTCCAGCGCCTTCCGGTCCGAGACCTGCTGGCAGAAGCCGAGCGAGACGGCCTGGGCCATCGGCCCGTCATCCAGCAGCACGACGCCGATCTCCTGCCGCCCGCGCTGGGCCTGCAGCCGTGCCAGGCTGTCCGAGGAGTTGCCGGCGAGGTAATCGACCTTGACGTTGTTCGCCTTCTCGAATTCCGGGATCACGCTTTCCCGCATGATCTTCTCGTAGGAGCCGCCATAGGCCGCCACCACGAGCCGGTCCTGCGCCGAGGCCGTGCCCGCCGCACCGATCGACGCCCCCATCAGGGCCGTCGCCGCCAGAAGCAGTCTGCGCATCATTGTCGTCTTCCCTGCTGCCATCCCCGGGCCATCCCCGGACGCCCGATCCGTTGCTGCACGTGCGAAAGGCGCATCGCCCAAAACCCATGCATCCCGGCACCGGATCGGTCCCGCATGCCTTCCAGGCTGGCATTGGCGGGAACGGAAGCGCAAATTCATAATCGTCCCGGTTTCATTCCCTGAGGTAGCGAACCCGCCATGACGCCCCGCCGACTGCACCAGCTGGAAGCATTCCGTGCCGTCATGCAGAGCGGTTCGGTCACGCGCGCGGCGGAGATGCTGAGCCTGTCGCAGCCCGCCGTGACCAAGCTGCTGCGAGCGCTGGAGGAGGAGACACGGCTTGCCCTCTTCGACCGCAGCCGCCGCCGCCTGACGCCGACGCACGAGGCGCGGCGCTTCGAGGCGGAGGCGGAACGCTTTTTCGCCGCCGCCACCCGCATGGACCGGATCGCCAACGACATGCGGAGCGGCGGGATGGGCGAGCTGCGTGTCGCCACCCTGCCCTCCTTCGGCTTCAGCTTCGTCCCCAGTGTGCTGGCCCGCTTCGCACGGCAGGTGCGGCAGCTCCGTGTCTCGGTGACGGTGGCCAGTTCGCTGGAGGTGCATGAGATGGTGGCGGGCGGTCTGGCCGATCTGGGCTTCGCCCTGTCGCTCTCGGCCGCACCGGCCAGTGCCGTGGCGGAGCCCATCCGCCTGCCCGGCATCCTCGTCCTGCCGCCTGGGCACCGCCTGGCACGGCGGCGGCGCGTGATGCTGGCGGAGCTCCAGGGGGAGCCCTGCATCTCCCTCGGACGCCAGTACCGGCTGCGCGACCTGGTGGACGAGCTCTTCGAGCGGCACGGCGTGGCGCCCGTCCCGGTGGCCGAGACGCAGAATGCCGCGGCCGCCTGCGCCATGGCGGCGGAAGGGCTGGGCTTTACCGTGGTGGAGGCCATCACGGCGGCGCAGTTCGCCGGGCGGGTGGTGCTGCGCCCGCTGGAGCCGACGGTGGAATTCCCGGTGAACGTGCTGGCCCCGCCCGGCCGGCCCGTCGCCGTGCTGGCGGCGCGGTTCCTGGAGATGCTGCGTGCCGAGGCCGCAGCGCAGTCCGCCCGGGCCGGCCGGCGATAGGGGAGATGGCGGGCGGCCCTGGCGGAATCGCGGCACCGGGGCGACGGCAGGCGGCCCGGCGATGTAGGCTGGCGGGCGGATGCTGTTGACTGCGATCAGCCCTGTCAGGGAGTACCGTCCGGCGTGACCTCTTCGCGGCAGAGTTTCATCGGCCTGTTCGACCTGTTCCGGATCGGCATCGGCCCTTCCAGTTCCCACACGGTGGGGCCGATGGTGGCCGCGCGGCGCTTTCTGGAGGAAACAGCGGGAGCCGGGCTGCGGATCGCGCGGCTGCGGGCAGAGCTGTTCGGCTCCCTGGCCCTGACCGGGCGCGGCCATGCCACGGATACGGCGGTGCTGATCGGCCTGACCGGCGCCCAGCCCGACACAATCGACCCGGACGAGGCGGCGGAACGGGTGCGGCGGCTCCGCGCCACGCACCGCCTGCCCCTGCCGGATGGGCGGGAGATCGCCTTCGACCCGGCGCAGGACCTCGTCTTCCACATGCGCGAGAGCCTGCCACGCCACCCCAACGGGCTGCGCTTCACCGCCTGGTCAGGGGGCTCATCGGAGGGCCTCGCGCGGGAATACTTCTCGGTCGGGGGCGGCTTCGTCGTCGGCGCGGCGGAGGAGGCGCCCACCGATGCCTCCGGCGGCGTCCCGGAGGTTCCGCATCCCTTCGCCGATACCGCGGAGCTGCTGACCCGGGCGGCGGGGGCTCGCCTGTCCATCGCCGCGTTGATGCGGGCCAACGAGGAAAGCCTGCGCCCGGCCGCCGAGGTCTCCGCCGGGATCGCGCGCCTCTGGGCGGCGATGCGCGCCTGCGTCGAACGCGGTTTGCGCGGGGAAGGCGAATTGCCCGGCGGGTTGCGGGTGCGCCGCCGCGCCCCGGCCCTGTGGCGCGCCTTGCAGGCGCGGGAGGGGCGCAACGAGGCCGACCCGCTGATCGGCATGGACTGGGTGAACCTCTATGCCCTGGCGGTGAACGAGGAGAACGCCGCCGGCGGGCGGGTGGTGACCGCGCCCACCAACGGTGCGGCCGGGATCGTGCCGGCGGTGCTGCATTACTATGAACGCTTCGTCCCCGGGGCGGGCGCGGCGGGGGTCGAGACCTTCTTCCTGGCCGCCGCCGCCATCGGCGCCATCATCAAGCGCAATGCCTCCATCTCCGGCGCCGAGGTCGGCTGCCAGGGGGAGGTCGGCTCTGCCTGCGCCATGGCGGCGGCCGGGCTGGCCGCGGCGCTGGGCGGCAGCAACGCCCAGGTGGAGAATGCCGCGGAGATCGGGCTGGAGCACAATCTGGGCCTGACCTGCGACCCGATCGCCGGGCTTGTGCAGGTGCCCTGCATCGAGCGGAACGCCCTGGCGGCGGTGAAGGCGATCAACGCCGCGCGCCTCGCCCTGCATGGGGACGGGGCGCATCTGGTCAGCCTGGATCAGGTGGTGCGGACCATGCGCCAGACCGGGCTCGACATGTCGCACAAGTACAAGGAGACCTCGCTGGGCGGCCTCGCAGTGAATGTCATCGAATGCTGAGACGGCTGCCTATGGTCTTTGGAGACACGCACGGCAACGTGGGGTTCCGCTGCCCGCAGGAACATGGCTAGGCTCTTTGCGGCAACAATTCCAGCAAGCGAGATTCCATGACGATCAAAGTCAGCGAGCCAGCCTGGGTGCGCGAGTTCAAGACCTTCATTCAGCGCGGCAATGTCGTCGACCTGGCCGTCGGCGTGGTCATTGGTGCCGCCTTCACCACCATCGTCGGCAGTCTCGTCGAGGACATCATCAACCCGATCATCGGCCTCCTGGTCGGCGGGATCGACTTCTCCAACGTCTTCGTCGTGCTGTCCGGCGAAAGGCAGCCTTCGCTCGAAGCCACGCGCAACGGTGGCGCCGCGGTGCTCGCCATCGGCCGGTTCATCAATGCCATCATCAAGTTCGGCATCGTGGCCCTGGCCATCTTCTTCCTGCTGAAGCTGCTGGCGCGTTTCCACTTCACCACCGCGCTGGAGGAGAAGGCGCCCGCCGGGCCGACGCCGACCGAGAAGCTGCTGACGGAGATCCGCGACGAGCTGCGCCGGGATGCTCCGCCCTCGACGCTGCCGGCCTCGCCCGGCACCCTCTGATGCGGCGCCCAGGGCCGCTGGCTTTCCTGCTGCTGGCCCTGGCACTGACGGCCTGGCTGCCGCCGGGCCCCGCCCTGGCGCAGCCGGCCCTGGCCCCGGCGGCACCCCCGCCGGGCTTCGCCGACCGGGAACTGGTGATCGGCACGAAGGACGCGGCCCCCTTCGCGATGAAAAGCGCGGAGGGGCAGTGGCAGGGCATCAGCATCGATCTCTGGCGCCATGTCGCCGACGGGATAGGGCTGCGCTACCGCTTCGAGGAGTTGCCGACCGTCCAGGCCCTGGTCGATGCGGTCGCGGCCGGGCGTGTCGATGCCGGCGTGGCGGCGATCACCGTCACCGCCGCCCGCAAGCGCGTCATCGACTTCACCCAGCCCTTCTATGCCACCGGCCTCGGGGTGGCCGTGCCCTCCGAGGGAGTGACGGCCTGGCTGCCGGTGCTGCGGACCTTCCTGTCCTTCAGCTTCCTGCAGGCGGTGCTGGCGCTGCTCGGCATCGCGCTGGCGGTGGGTGTCCTGATCTGGCTGTTCGAGCGGCGGCACAACAAGCCCTATGGTGGCGGCCCCGTGCGGGGCCTGACGGCGGGGGTCTGGTGGTCCGCCGTGGCCATGACCCAGGCCGGTGCCGCGCAGGACGGGCCGGTGACCACGCCGGGCCGCATCCTGGCCACGGTCTGGATGATCGCTTCGGTCGTGATCATCGCGGTCTTCATCGCCGGCATCAGCTCCGCCCTCACCACCCAGCGCCTGCAGGGCCTGGTCCGCAACGTGAACGACCTGCGGGGCATGCGGGTCGGCGTGGTGGAGGGCTCCTCCGCCGCGGAGTTCCTGACGGCGCAGCGGGTGAGTTGGCGCGGCTTCCCCGGCCCCCGGGAGGGGCTGGCGGCCGTGCAGAAGCATCAGGTCGATGCCTTCGTCCACGATCGCCCCCTGCTGAGCTGGATGATCCGGCAGGATTTCTCCAGCCTCCAGCTTCTCGGCATCAATCTCGACGTGCAGAACTACGCCGTGGCCCTGCCGGAGGACAACGCGCTGCGCCGTTCCCTGGACGTGGCCCTCCTCGACTCGCTGCGGGGCGAATGGTGGCAGCAGACACTGTTCCGCTATCTGGGCTCGGCGGAGATAGAGGGCGCCGGGCGGTAGGGGGCTGCCAACCTCTCGGCCCAGGTACCTGACCTGCTTTCCCCGGGGAATGGTTCCGTGCCCGCCACCTGCCGTGCTTGGCCATCGGTGCCTGCCTGGAACGCGGCTTCTCGGCAAAATGTCAGCGATTTCACCGACGATCGGGTCCGCCTTCCGGGGCAAACCATGGGCAGTACGCGCCAAGGTTGCTGTGATGAATACATAGGCATATGGCGAAGGCCAAGCGCATTGGTAATATACAGACGGCTATGGCAAGGATTTCCTCAGGCCAGCATGAAAAATTCATGATTTTCGGGAGAAGTTTTCTACTTATTCTTTGTTGCTGTGCAGCATTTATGATATTTACATGATATGTTATTTTTAATTCAAGTAGAAAATAATTTTCAATGCTTAATTCAAGTAAATAAGAACAAAATTTAGAAAAATAACATAGTACTTACATGTATTTTTTAAAAGCAAAGCGTTTTTTATTGTTCTTTTCAAAAAAATTTCTATGAGATAATAGGTTATTACATTGCATAATTCGTAATTACAACATAATATTCACAGAATTTTTAGGAATTGAAGTATAAGCGCAGCAGGTTGCTCCCGCACAACAACAACACCGCAATCTCAAACTCACGAAAAAAGTATCATTAATGATACGTCGTTACGATTTTTGATGTTGATTTTTGTCTCTTAACCATGCACACCCTTTTTCGGAACCCGCCCTGGCCCGGCACAACCGCCACCGGAGCCGAGACAACCCGTAGGAACAACCTGGAGGCCACAAAGTCATGACCTCGCGCTTCGGCGTGCCTCTTTGCTCTCCATCAAAGAGATGCGGCGAGAATGAGGCTGGCATGCCCAGTCTCCGGTTGAATTCGGCCCGTGGCACGAAGAAGCCGGTCGCCGGCCCGTGCGGCGCCGCGGCCGATCGACTTTATACCCCGGCCTTCGGCCAAGGTCATGATTCCAGGTCCGCCGCCAACCGCTCCGAGTGGAAGAACGCCATGAGCCCCGTCCACGCCATCCCGCGAGGCCCCATGCGGGCCACTCAATTGTTGGAACCGGCCCATCCAGTGGCCATTTGCCCGGAGAACGCCGCATGAACATGCTACCGAGTTCCAACCAGCCCCAGAATGTCCGCGCGGAGATCGTGCAGAACGCACCGCGCGAGATGTCGATCGGCATGGTCATGCAGTCCATCTGGCGCCACCGCTTCTTCATGCTGGTCTGGCTCATCCTGGTGGTCGGCCTAGCCTCGCTGGTCATCTTCAACCTGCAGGCCAGCTACCGCTCCACTGCCCTGGTGGCGCTGGACACGCGCCAGATCCGCTTCACCGAGGTGAGCGCCACGCTCGCCAACCCGTCGGCGCCGATGGATTCCAACGTCGTGCGTACCGAGGTGGAGATCCTGAACAGCGATGCCGTGGCGCGGGAGGTCGTAAAGGACCTGGATCTCGTCAACGATCCGGAATTCCTGCCGCAGCCTTCGCTGCTGACGCGAATCGCCTCGCGCATCCCCTTCCTGGCGGGAATCCTCCCTGCCGCCGAGGAGGAGAAGCCGGTGGACGCGGACACCCGCCTGGCGCAGGTGGTGAACGCCTACAGGAACCGCCTCACCATCTTCAATGACGGCCGTTCCTATGTGATCTCCGTCTCCTTCGAGGCCTCCTCCCCGGCCGATGCCGCGCGCATCGCGAACCGCCATGCCGAGGTCTACATCGCGCGCCAGCGGGCGGTGAAGGACCAGGCCCTGGCCAGCGCCACGAGCTGGCTGGACCGTGAGGTCGCCACCCTGTCCGACCGGCTGAGCCAGTCCGAGCGGGCGATCCAGGCTTATCGCGAGCGCAACGGCCTGCTCAGCCTGGGCGGCGGTGTCGGCGGCGGCAACCGCGCCGGCTCCACCCTGGCGCAGCAGCAGCTCGCCGACGTGGCCGCGCAGCTGGCCCAGGCCCGCGCCGACCTTGCCTCGCGGGAAGCGCGCCTGCGCCAGTCCCGTGACCCGAGCACGGCCAGCAGCGTGACCGAGGTGGTCAATTCCGACGCCCTGAGCCGCCTGCGCGACGCCGAGGTGCAGGCCCGGGCCCGGTTGGCCGAGGTTGCCGGTCAGGCCGGTCCGAACCTCCCGACCGCCCAGCCGCTTCGCGCGCAGATCGCCGAGATCCAGCGCATGATCGGCGCCGAGCAGGCCCGCATCCAGCGCAGCCTGGCCAACGAGGCGACCATCGCCCGGACCCGCGTGGCCGAGCTGACGCAGACGGTGCAGAACCTGCAGTCGCAGCTCGCCACCAGCGAGCGCAGCGGCGCCGAGCTGATGGGGCTGGAGCGCGAGGCCTCGGCCACCCGCGCCCTGTATGAGAGCCTGCTGAGCCGCCAGAAGCAGGTGGCGACGCAGGTCGGCATCCAGCAGGCCGATGCGATCCTCACCTCCCGCGCCACGCCGGCCCTGTTCCCCGCCTTCCCGAACAAGAAGATGTTCCTGGGCGTGGCGATCCTGGTGGCCGTGGCAACGGGCGCGATGGTCGCGCTGCTGCTCGACCGCCGCCGCAAGGGCTTCGAGACGGTGGAGGAGACGGAGGCCGAGATCGGCGTGCCGGTCCTGGCCGCCCTGCCCAAGCCTGCCCGCCGCAACATGACGCTGGCCAACGAGGTGGCCGACCATCCGCGCTCCATCGGCGCGGAGGCGGTTCGTACCCTGCGCAGCATGCTGGCCACGCGGGAGGGCGGCATCCCGCCGGTCCTCGCCGTGACCTCCTCGCTGCCCGCGGAAGGCAAGACCAGCGTCGCCCTGTCGCTGGCGCGCAGCCTGGCCAGCTCCGGCTTCCAGGTGCTGCTGATCGAGGCGGATTTCCGCCGCGGCAACCTGGCCCGGACGCTGTTCAAGAAGCCGGTCGATGTCGGCGCCATCGCGGTGCTGGAGCAGCGTGTCTCCCTGGTCCAGGCGACGCGGGAGGACCCCTCCTCGCCGCTGCACGTGCTGGCCTCGGAGGGCACCAACGCCACGCCGCAGGACCTGCTGGAGCCGTCGCGCCTGCGCCCGCTGATCGTCGCGGCCCGGTCCACCTACGACTACGTCATCGTGGACACGCCGCCGGTCTCCGCCGTCTCCGACGCGCTGCTGATCGGCCGCTCGGTGGACGAGACGCTGCTGGTGGTGCGGGCGGGCTCCACGCCGTCCGCCGCGGTCGCCGCCACGGTGAAGGCCTTCCGCACCGCGCGGCTGCCGATCGCGGGCTTCGTGCTCAATGCGACCGACCCGAAGCGGACCGGCCCCACCGGCTATCCGACCAACCAGCTCTCGCTTTCCTACCTGAACGGCTGAAGCAGAACTCCATGACCGCAGTGTCCCTGCCAAACTCCGCCTTCGCGTCACGCCTGGAGCGCGACGCGGTATGAGCGGGCGGAGCGAAACCGGGGGGCGCCTGCTGGGCCTTCGCCAGGGTTCCACCCGGCTGGTCCGGGGCGTGCTGGGCGGGCGGGGCACCAGCTTCGCCTTCGCCCAGACGCTGCTCACGCAGTTCCTGGTGCTGGCGCTGAACGTGGGGACGGGCATCATCACCGCTCGTCTCCTCGGGCCGGAAGGTCGGGGCGCCTTTGGCGCCATCACCCTCTGGCCCACCTTCCTGTCCACCATGATCATCGGCGGGCTGCCGCTGGCGCAGGTCTACTACATGCGCAACGCGAAGCCCGAGGAGCAGGCGGAGGTGCTCGGCGCCTCCATCCTCCTGGCCTTCGTGCTAGGCATCATCGGCGCGGTGGCGGCGGTGGTGGCGATCCCGCTGGCCATGTCCGGCCATTACCCGGCGGAGGTGGTGGCGCTGGCACCCTATGCCGCCGTGGTGACGGTGATGTCGCTCTTCGCCGTGTTGCTGAAGAACTCCTTCACCGCGCTGGACCGCTTCGGCTCCTTCAACACGATGAGCTGGCTGGACCCGGCGCTGTACCTGGTCTTCCTGGTGGCTGTGGCCTTCGCCATCGGGCTGACGCCGGCGGTGTCGGCCTTTGCGATGTGGACCTCGACCGCGGTCTGCCTTTGCGTGATCGCGTACAAGCTCTGGCGCATCCTGCCGCCGCGCTTCAGCCATCCGGGCCGCTGGCTGCCGGGACTCGTGTCCTACACCGTGCGCGCGGTGGGCATCGGCACGCTGGGCAGCCTGACCTTCTACCTGGACCGGCTCTTCCTGGTGGCGGTGATCTCGCCAGAGGAGTTCGGCCTCTATCTCGTGGCCTTCA
Source organism: Roseomonas sp. TAS13 (assembly GCF_001950415.1). NCBI lineage: Bacteria > Pseudomonadati > Pseudomonadota > Alphaproteobacteria > Acetobacterales > Roseomonadaceae > Roseomonas > Roseomonas sp. TAS13. The sequence continues at coordinate 13,166 of NZ_BDLP01000028.1, read as the reverse complement.
GCCTGTCGCGCCTGCTGATGGTGCTGCAGACCGCGGCCAGCGCCGTGATGCTGCCCGCCATGGCCGGCAAGTCTCCCGAGGAGGCGAGCGCCCTGCACGACCGGACCTTCCGCCTGATGCTGGTGGCGGTGATCCTGGCCGGCATCGGCGTCTGGGTGCTGGGCGGTCCGGCGCTGTCCCTGCTCTACGGCAAGGAATTCGGCGCGGCGCATGCTCTCTTCCTGGTGCTGGTGATCGAGGAGGCCTTCTCGGCCCTCGCCCAGGTCTCCAGCCAGCTCTACCTGGCCATGGGGCGCCCCGGCTATGTCTCGATCGCCCAGGTGGCGGCCTTCGCCACGTTGGGCCTGGGGCTGTTCCTGCTAGTTCCCGTGATGGGGGCGATGGGTGCCGCGGTGGCGGCGACCATGTCCTCGCTGGTGCGCATGATCATGATGCTGGCCGGCATGCCACGCGTCCTTGATCTGCCCCGTCCCCGCCTTTCCGTGCTGCCTGCAGAGCTGCTGGGCTATGCACGGAAGCTCGCCCGGTCCTGACCGGGCACAGAAACGAGGTTCGCTGGCGTGTCGATCACCTTCACTGCCGCAAGAAGCCGCTATTCCCGCCCGACGCTGGATGATCGGCTGGCCGATCCGGGGCTGCTGAGCCTCGGCGCCTTCCTGTCGGTATCGGCGGCGCTGCTGGTCCCGATCGTCCTCTATCTCGGCGGGGCGGCGCCGCTGGCGCGGATCCTCTATCCGGCCATGGCCCTGTTCCTGGGCGGCTTCCTCTACCTGCACCGCTCGCCCTGGTATATCGGCTACACGATCCTGCTCTTCTGCTTCGCCTCGCTGGTGCGGCGGCTGGCCGACTACCAGGGCGGTTTCCAGGTCTCCAGCCTGATCCTGACCGCGCCCTACCTGATCTGCATGCTCGGCGCCTTCTCGGCCCTGCGGTACCTGGCGCCGGGGCGCAACCCCTATACGGGGCCCTTCCTGGCCATCCTGTGCAGCATCGCCTATGGCGCGTTGCTCGCCGTGCTGCAGGACCGCTTCATGCTCGGCATGACCGACCTGCTGAAATGGGCCTCCGGACCGCTGCTCGCGATCCACATCCTGTCGCAGTGGCAGCGCGGCGCGGCCATGCGGCAGGTCATCACCTCCACCCTGCTGGTAGTGGCACCCGTCATGGGCATCTACGGGCTGATGCAGTTCATCTATCCCACCCCCTGGGATGCGGAATGGGTGAACAACGTCCGGTTGCTGGGCTTCGATTCCGTCGGCGTGCCCGGCGCCTTCTCGCTGCGCGTCTTCTCCACCATGAATGCCCCGGGCTCCATGGCGGCCTATCTGATGATCGCGCTGCTGATCGCGATGAGCCGGTCGTTCAGCATCTCGGTGCCGGTGATGATTGCCTGTGCCCTCGGCCTCGCCCTGGCGCAGTACCGCACGCTCTGGGGGGCGACATCGCTGGGCCTGGTCCTGCTCCTTCTCTGGGGCACGCCGCAGGAGAAGATGCGGATCTCCCTTGGCGCCATCGTGCTGGTCTTCAGCGCCGGTTTCCTGGCCCTGATACCGGAGATGCAGTTCGCCCTGGAGCAGCGGTTGAATTCGCTGAGCAGCCTCAACTCCGACGCGAGCGGAGCGGAGCGCATGATGCAGTACGTCCGCTTCTTCATCGACAACGACAACCTGCTGATCGGCGACGGCTTCGGGCTGAACTACTATGCCAGTGTCAGCGGCTCGGCGAACGCGGTGGTGGACAGCGGCATCCTGGACAGCGTCCGCGCCCTGGGCATCTTCGGCGGTGCCTTCTACTTCATCAGCCTGTTCATGCTGATCCTCTCGACCTTCCAGTCCGATCCGACACCCGGTTCCAAGCTCTATCTGTACCGCGTGCTGGTGATCATCGCCTTTATCCAGATTCCGCTGGGGGCCGTGCATATCGCCGAAGTCGGTGTCCTGAACTGGATCATGCTCGCCACCGCCCTGACCTTCACGGCCAGCCGTGTTAGGATGGCTTCATGACGGCGATGGCCGCATGACAGTGCGGTGAAGCACAGGTGGGGGAGCCCCAGGCTATGACGAACGCATCGCCCGCGACATCCCACCGGATCGAGTGGATCGAAGCCATGCGCGGCCTTGCGGCTGTGCTGGTCGTGCTGTTCCATGCGCAGGTTGTCGTGGGGCAGAACCCGGTTGACGGGATCATGGGGCGCATCCTGTCCAACGGCGCCCTCGGCGTGGACATCTTCTTCGTCCTGAGCGGCTTCATCATCACCCTCGTCCACCAGGCGGATCTCGGGCGGCCGGACCGTTGCGCACGCTATCTGTGGCGCCGCTTCTCGCGCATCTATCCCGCCGTCTTCATCATGAGCGCCCTGGCCCTGGCCACCTATCTGACGGGCGCGCATGCCAGCGAAACGCAGAAGCTCAATGCCTGGAGCGTGGTGGCGAGCTTCCTGCTCCTCCCCCAGGCCAACATCCCGCTGGTCAACGTGACCTGGACGCTGGTCTATGAGGTCTTCTTCTACGCGGTCTTCGCGCTGGCCATCCTGAACCTCCGTTTCGGCATGGGGCTGATCCTGCTCTGGCAGGCACTCATCGTGCTGCTCCATCTGATCGGCGCCGACCTGACCGCGCCCTGGGCGCAGTTCCTGCGGCCGCAGGCCCTGGAATTCGGGATCGGCGTGCTTGGCGCCTGGCTGGCCCTGTCGCCGCGGCTCCGCGGCAGCCCCTTCGCCGGCACCCTGTTGCTGGCCCTGGGCTGCGCCGGCCTGTTCTGGCTGATCGCGCTGCGGGCGCCCGAGCCTACCAACACCCTCGACTTCCACACCGCGATCCTGGCCGGCGGCTTCTCCGGTGCGGCGCTGCTCGGCGGCACCCTGGTGGAATGGCGTGGGAAGCTGCGCATGCCGGCATTCCTGATCATGCTCGGTGCCATCTCCTATTCGGTCTATCTGGTCCACTTCAGCACGCTCGTGCTGATGGGCAAGTTCATCTGGAAGTACGGCCTCATGCCGGCAGGCTTCCAGGTTCCAGTGATCCTGGTGACCTCGGCGATCGCGATCCTGATCGGCTATGCCTTCCATCACCTCGTCGATACGCCGCTGCAGCAGGCGGCGCGCCGCTTCGGGCAGTCCTATTTCGGCGCCCCGAAGGCGAAGCTCGCCCCCGCCTGGCCTGCCGCGGCCTCCGATCCCTCCGACCGGCTGCGCTGAGCGATGCCCGACCGGAATCCGCCCGTAGCGGGCACCCCCATCTTGCCAGGACCGGTCCGTGCCGGCCGATGGCCATCGCAGGCGATGCCCCGGCGGGCAGTGCCCATGGCCAAGGCCGTCCCGGCGGAACCGCGACGTCAGTGAGGCGCTGATCCATGACCACCCGGAAGCCCACCATCTTCATCGTGCATCCGTCCGACCTGCTGACGGATCATCGCCTCTACGGGGATGGGCTGATCGCCTGCGGCTTCCTGCGCGAGCTCGCGAACCGGGGCTACCGCCTGCATGTCGCCTGCCAGGAGGTGGACCTGAAGGAGCCCATGCCGGGCAACGTGACCTTCCATCCGATCCGGCAGTCCTGGCCGGGCCCTCTGAAGCGCCTGGAATACATGGTCCGGACGCGGCTGCTGCTGGAGAAGCTGCGCAAGGAAGAGACGATCGACATCGTCCACCAGATGAATCCCGTCTTCGTCGGGCTCTCGCTCGGCATGGTGGCATGCGGGCTGCCCGTGCTGCTCGGCACCTATGTGGCACGCTGGCCGGACCAGAACCGCGACAGCCTGAAGGTGCGGCTGGAGACCGGTGTGCGCTGGGCGATCTGCTTCCTGCAGCAATGGCAGGCAACGAACCTGATGCTGACCACCCCGGCCGCGATGGACCGAATCGCCGCACCGGGAATGGTGAAGGACAAGATCGTCACCATGCATCACGGCATCGATGCCGATCTCTTCTCCCCCTCCGGCGAACCGCCGGAGAAGGGGCCGCTGAGCATCCTCTTCTACACCAGCGTCGCCCGCCGGAAGGGCATCTTCGACCTGCTCAAGGCCTTCGAGATCGTCAGCCGCGAGGTGCCCGAGGCCACGCTCAGCATCATCGGGCGGGGCGATCACTGGGAGGAGGTGAACGCGCTGATCGCGACGCTTCCCTGCCGCGACCGCATCCATACCAAGGGGCATGTTCCCCGCGACAGCTCGGTGGAGTTCTTCCGCCAGCACGCGATCTACGTCCTGCCTTCGCATGGCGAGCCCCTCGGCACGACGGCGATCGAGGGCATGGCCTGCGGCAAGCCGCTGGTGGTGACGAACACGGGCGGCCTGCCGTATCTCCTCCCGCCCGACGGCTCCGGCGGCTTCATCGTGCCGCAGGAGGATCCTGAGGCCATGGCCGGGGCGTTGCTCAAGCTGCTGCGCTCGCCGGAAATGCAGCAGCGCATGGGGGCCGCCAACCGCACCTATGTCGAGAAGCACTATGCCTGGACGAAGGTGGTGGACAGGCTGGAGGAGGTCTATGCCGGGCTGGTGACGGAGCGCCATTCCGGCGCGCCGGTGCCGCTGGCTTCCTGACCGCCTTTCCAGGCGGCGAGACTGCGGCCAGCTGGGTCCGCGGGTTGTCTCTTCCCGCGGCCATCCATGCTGGGGGCGGAGCTATCCCGGCCCCGTTCTCAGGGCAGGGTCTCGGCCGCCAGCACCGTTTCCCAGTCCAGGGCGCTGCGGATGATGAAGTCCAGGGCCTCGTAGCGGGGCCGCCAGTCCAGCGTCCGCTGCAGCCGGTCGACGGCGGCGACGAGCGACGGCGGATCGCCGGCGCGGCGCGGCGATTCGACGACCGGCAGCGGTGCGCCGTTCACCCGCTCCACCGCCGTCAGCACCTCCCGCACCGAATAGCCCCAGCCATAGCCGCAGTTCATGGTGAGATTGACCGGGTTCCGCAGGATATGGCGCAACGCCGCGACATGGGCATCAGCGAGGTCCGAGACATGCACATAGTCGCGCACGCCGGTGCCGTCCGGCGTCGGGTAGTCCGTGCCGAAGATCTCGACCTTGTCGCGCTTCCCGGTCGCCACCTCGCAGGCCACCTTGATCAGGTGCGTCGCCTGGTGCGAACGCTGCCCCGCCCGTCCGGCCGGATCGGCGCCCGCGACGTTGAAGTAGCGCAGCGTCACGGTGGAAAGCCCGAAGGCCCGCGCGACATCGAGGATCATCCGCTCCGCCGCGTGCTTGCTGGAGCCATAGGGCGTGATCGGATCGCAGGGCGCATCCTCGGGCACCGGCAGCGTCTCGGGGATGCCGTAGACCGCCGCGGTGGAGGAGAAGACGAGGTGGCGGACGCCGCTGCGCAGGCAGGCGCCGAGGGTGGCGGCGACACCGCCCACATTGTTGCGCCAGTATTCCAGCGGCTGCTCGACGCTTTCCGGCACGATCTGGAAGGCTGCGAAATGCATCACCGCCGAGACACCGTGCCGCAGCATCGTCTCGGCCATCAGGTCCTCGTCGCCGACGGAGCCCTGGACAAAGGGAACATCCGCTGGCACCGCCTGGCGGAAGCCGGTGGACAGGTCATCCAGCACCACGGGCGCGAAGCCGGCATCGCGCAGGGCCAGCACGGCATGGCTGCCGATATAGCCGGCGCCGCCGGTCACCAGGATGCTGCCCATCTCTTCTCGTTCCTTCACTGGGAGATCCGTCCCGCGCCTTTCGCCGGAAAGGGCGAAAACGTCATGTCCCGGAGCACGACACCCTGGTCCTCGCCGTGATAGCGGGAAAGCCGTTTCGCGAGAGGCAGGGGAATTGGACGGAGTCTCATGTTTCTCATAAAATAACAATTCATGCGATGACCCGGCGTGCTGCGCGCCGGTGGGTGCCCGTCGTGAAGCGGGTTCCCCGATATCCCAGCCTGCCCCTTATCGCCGGAGTTCTTCCATGACAGGAATGTCTCTCCAACGCCGTTCTGACATGCAGCAAATCCCCAGCCCCCGGACAAAGGCGTAGCACGCCCGTGACACAGCGCATCTTTCAGGTCGGCAGCGGCTGGTTCCCGGAACACAAGGGCGGCGCCGAGAACGTCTTCTACAACCTCCATCTCGGCCTGGAGAAACTGGGCTTCGAATCCTGCGGCATCGTTCCCGGCAAGGGACAGGCCGAGATCGACACGCAGGGCCGTTTCCGCAGCTTCCCGGCCGACGCGTCGATGCTGAGCCGCGCCCGCGCGATCCGCGCGGCGACGGACGAATTGCTGCGGCCCCGCCCCGCACTCGCGACTTCGCATTTCGCGCTCTACACCCTGCCCATCCTCGACAAGCTGCGCGCCCTGCCGCTGGTGGTGCATTTCCATGGCCCCTGGGCGCTGGAAAGCGCGGCGGAAGGGGCGAGCAGCCATTCGGTGCGCGTCAAGAAGCTGATCGAGACGGCGGTCTATCGCCGGGCACAGCGGGTGATCGTGCTGTCGGAAGCCTTCGGCCGGATCGCGCAGGAGCATTACGGCGTACGGGATTCCGCGCTGCGGCTGGTGCCGGGCGGGGCCGATCTCTCGGCTTTCACCACGCAGGGTAGCCGCGCCGAGGCACGGACCCGGATGGGCTGGGTGGAGGACCGCCCCGTGCTGCTCGCCGTGCGTCGGCTGGTGCGGCGCATGGGGCTGGACCGACTGATCGAGGCCATGGCCACCTTGCGGCAGAAGCAGGTGGATGCCGTGCTCTACATCGTCGGTAAGGGGCCGGAGCGTCTGGCGCTGGAGGAACTGGTGCGGCGGCACGGGCTGGAGGACACGGTCCGCTTCGCCGGCTTCGTGCCGGACGAGCTGCTGCCGGTCGCCTACCGGGCCGCCGACCTCGTCGTCGTTCCCACCGCGGCGCTGGAGGGCTTCGGCCTGATCGCGGTCGAGGCCCTGGCCTCGGGCACGCCGGTCCTGGTGACGCCGGTCGGCGGGCTTCCGGAAGTGGTTTCCGGTCTTTCGCCCGATCTGGTCCTGCCCGGAAGCGATGCGGACAGCATCGCCTCGGGGCTGGCCGCATCGCTGACCATGCCGGGCCGCCTGCCGGACGAGGCAGCCTGCCGCCGCTATGCCGAGGCCAATTTTGCCTGGCCGGTGATCAGCGAAAGGATCGCGGCCGTTTATCGCGAACTGATCTGACGCGACCGTTCCGCCCCGCCTGATACAGGCGGCGGTTCTTGCTGGCCCTTTTGCGCGTCATGGGTCCGCCGCGTGCCGGGGGCAAGGCGTTGCCTCGCCCCCAAACCCCCACTCCGCCAGGACGCTGCGCGCCCTGGACCCCATTCGTTGGTGCCCGGCAATGCTGGATCGCACCGGGAAGCATGGCTTCCCCGCCGCTGCGGGCGCCACCAGCGCGGGCGAGATGTTTCCCTCCCGGGAGCCCCGCCGACCCAACTGCTCGCCAGGGGCAGCCACGGGCGCGGCGCCGCAGCTCAGGCCGTGTCGGTATTCGCCTGAAGCATCCCCTTGACCGGAGCATGTGCCTCGCTCCGGAGCACCCGGCATTCCGGAAGGTTGCATCTCCCCCGAACCGGCACCTTAAGGCTTTTTCAACCACGATCGCCGATGATCCGGCCAAGGGCATCTGCCGCAGCCTCGCGGTCGGTTCCTGAAAGGAAGTTTTTTCACTGTGGTCTTGAGACTTTTAGATCACTTCCTATAGTTGTATTTGCTCTTTACGACTTCGCGTGCTGGGGATTAAATCCAGCGAGCCTCGTGTCGGAGACACCCATCGTGACGGACGCATTGGATCTGTCACCCCGCGCCCCAAGCCAGCCGGAGCAGCTCCGGCGCCCCTTGTCGCGCAACTCGACCTATCCCTTTCCCTGGCCCACGCCACGGCAAAGCGAAATTCCTGTTGCCACCCCGGACGATGAACAGGCCGGGTCGCTATGGTGGGGGTTGGCCTGGGCCTCCGCACTGGGGGCCGTCTTCTGGCTTCTGGTCGGTCTCGTGGCCTATTGGATGTTCTGACAAAAAATCCCCCTTCCTGTTCAGGAAGGGGGACCGGTAGGTCGGGTGGGTTCCAGGCATTCATGCCTGAACCTGTCTGGCAAGGGCCGCAGTACGGAGAGGCGGAGTTTCGCCGCGCCGGCCCTTTGTGGCCTCAGTCGGCCTTCAGCGTCGCGAAGCCGCCGAACACGGTCTTGAAGATGATCTTCAGGTCCAGGGTGATCGACCAGTTGTTGATGTACCAGAGGTCGAGATCGACGCGGCGATAAGCCTTGTCCAGCGTATCCACCTCACCGCGGGAGCCGTTGACCTGGGCCCATCCGGTCAGGCCGGGCTTGACGCGGTGGCGCAGGCGGTAGTGCTCCACGGCCTCGAAGTAGTAGTTGCCCTCGACCTTCATATGCGTCGCGTGCGGTCGCGGGCCGACCAGGGACATGTCGCCGCGCAGCACGTTCAGCAGCTGCGGCAGCTCGTCGATGCTGGTGCGGCGGAGAATGCGGCCGACCCGGGTCACGCGCGAGTCGCGTGCCGTGGTGCGGGCCTCGCCGGTGGTGTCGCCGCGGTCCGTGTACATGCTGCGGAACTTCAGGATCTGCACGGGCTGCGTGCCGAGGCCGAAGCGCCACTGGCGGAAGAAGACCGGGCCGGGCGAGTCCAGCTTGATCGCGATGGCCGCCATGATCAGCACCGGCGCGATGAGCGGCAGGGAAGCCATCACCAGGGCGATGTCGAGGCCCCGCTTCACCGAGTCGCGCCAGTCGTCGAACTGGCCCGGCAGCAGGCGCAGCAGGACCGGGTCGTCCAGGTGGCTGGAACCCCGGGCGGCACGCTCCAGCGCCACCGCGTCGAAGCCGACGCAGATATGCACGGGGCGATCGCCGAATTCCTCGCAGATGGCCTGGATGCCTTCGGCGTCCATGCCGGCCAGGGCGATGATGTCCACCTCGCCCTGCTCGATCAGCTGGTCGAGCATGACCATGTTCTCGGGCATGTCGTCCTGCAGCACCGCCAGCACCTGGCGGTGGCCACGGCTGCGCTCGGTCAGGATGCGCGCGAGGGCACCGGCCTGCGGCGAAGGGCCGAGGACCACGATATTGGTGGTCAGGCTCTCCGGTCCGGCGATCAGCCGCGTGCCCAGGAGGCGCAGCGCCGCGGCGAGCGCGGTGGAGATGACGGCCCAGCTCATCAGCAGCAGCAGGTCGCCGCCCAGCCCGGTCGTGGAGCCCAGCAGCAGGCGGCCCACGGCGATACCGCTGAAGGCGATCATCACCGCCGCCGCGCTGCGCACGGAAGAGACGTAGGTGGAGCCGACATGGTGGGCGCTGGTGCGCCGCAGGCCGCGCCGCACGAAGAGAGCCAGCGTTGCCGCCAGGAGGCCGATTCCGGCCACACGGCCGGGGCTCAGGTTCAGGTCCGGTGCCGGAGCAGCCTGGAAGGCGAGGCAAAGAGCCAGGCCCACCGCCAGAACCTGCGCATAATCACCAATCGCCATGAACAGCCGGAGCGTGCCCCGGCGGGGTCGCTGCCGCCGCTGCGGGCGGAAGGCTGCCGGCTGGGACAGCATCTTCCGGATCGCCGGATTGGTCTTAATGCGTCTTGGGTCGCCCATGTTGTATCCCTCAACACAATACCGGTCAGTTGAACGCGAACCGGATGTTCGACTTCTGGAGTGGTCGTGCTGTCACGGTTCGTGGGGTCGCCCTATCTTTTGCACTGCAATATGGGCAAAAGCGAGCAAAACTTTTCGAACAATCTTGATAAAGATACTCGGATCATTTTCCGAAAACAACTCTTACTTCGAGTTGAGAAAGATATACTTTACTCAACCAGGAGTTGATCTTGGCTTGCCTGTGATCGATGGATGAAACATGCACACCCGTTGAATCGCCCATCTTCGGGCCGATCAAGGAACGTCCTATGGAAAGCGAACAAGCCGCGTGACCGTCCTCAACAGGAAACCGACAATGCGCATAGCCCTCGTGAGCGACTCGATTTCTGCCTATGGCGGTGCGGAGCGGGTGATCGAGCAGATCCTGTCGCTCTACCCACAGGCAGACATTTTCGCCGTGGTGGACGTGGTGCCACCCGACCAGCGGGGCTTTCTTGGCGGGCGACCGGTGCGGACGTCCTTTCTCCAGAAGATCCCGAAGATCGAGCGCCTGTATCGCTCATTGCTGCCGCTGTGGCCGCTGGCCGTCGAACAATTCGACGTGACCGGTTACGACCTTGTGATCAGCAGCCATCACAGCGTGGCCTATGGCGTGCTGACCCGGCCCGACCAGCCGCATGTGTCCTATGTGCATTCGCCGATGCGCTATGCTTGGGACCTGCAGCACGAGTACCTGCGCGAGGCGAAGATGGAAAGCGGACCGAAGAGCTGGCTGGCCCGACGCATGCTGCATTCCGCCCGGATCTGGGATTTCTGCGCGGCGCAGCGGCCCGAGACGATGGTGGCCAATTCCGCCTTTGTCGCCAACCGGCTGCGGCGCACGCACCGGCGGGAGGCCGGAGTGGTACACCCACCGGTCTATGTGGACACGCTGCCGCCGCCCGGCTCGGTGGAGAAGGAGGACTACTACCTCTCCGTCTGCCGGCTTGTGCCCTACAAGCGCGTGGAGCTCCTGGCCCGCGCCTTCGCCCGCATGCCGGAGAAGCGCCTGAAGATCGTCGGCAACGGGCCGGAGCTGAAGCGCCTGCGGGAGATGAAGGTGCCGAATGTCGAGGTCCTGGGCCGCGTGCCGACGCCGGAGGTGCATCGCCTCCTGGCCGGGGCGCAGGCCTTCATGTTCGCCGGCATCGAGGATTTCGGCATCACCGCTGTGGAGGCCCAGGCCGCCGGCACGCCGGTGATCGCCTATGGCGCCGGCGGCTTGGCGGAAACCGTGCTGGGCCCCGACCATGACGCCCCGACCGGGCTCTTCTTCGCCGAGCAGACGGAGGACGCGGTGATCGCCGCCGTCCATGCCTTCGAGGGCAGCCGGGCGCGCTTCACGCCGGAGAACTGCCTGGCCAATGCGCAACGCTTCTCCACCGAACGTTTCCGCAGCCGCTTCAAGGCCGTCGTGGACGATGCGCTGGAACGTGCCCGGGCCCAGGCGCCCGCCGGGCTGCACGGGGGCGATGCACCGCGCCAGCCGTTGCCCGGGGCGCGGCTGGCGGCGGCCGAGCCGGTCCAGTCGTGACGATGCGGCGCGGCGACACCGGCCCGACGCGGCGGCAGGTCGGGGCGGGACTGCTGGCGGCCGCAGCGGCCATGGGGGCGGCGGGAACCGCTCCGGCCCTGGCGGCGCCCGGGCCGGGCGGCGCGGAGGGCCCGGGGGGGAGCCAAGGCCTCCAGGCCATGGCCGCCGACTCGCTCGTGGACAGCATCGGCGTCAACATCCATTGCTGGCCCGGCAACAGCTACATCGAGGGCGATCGCTGGGAGAAGGTGATCCTGCCGGCGCTGCGGGAGCTGCGCATCCGCCACGCACGCGATGGCGTCGGCCTCGACCGCGGGGTGCTGGCCCGGCTGCGGCAGGTGGCCCAGCTCGGCATCCGGCTGACCCTGCTCAGCGGGCCGGAGGCGACCTCCTCGGTGGAGCTGTCCCGGGCGCTGGACGAGGTCGGCCGCGAGAACATCGCCATGCTGGAGGGCGTGAACGAGCCCGATGGCTGGTGGGGCGGCCGTCCCGGCCATACGCCGGAGATGGCGATCGACCACCAGCGCATCCTGTCCGGGATCGGCCGGGCACGGGACATCCCGGTGATCGCCTCGGCGCTGATCCAGGCGGGCAACCGGGCGCGCTTCGCCCGGCAGGGCCCCTATGCCCAGTATGGCAACGTCCACCCCTATCCGGCCGGCCGCATGCCGGAGACCGGGGGCTGGGGCGACAACGGCTATGGCAGCCTGCGCTGGGCGCGCGACCTGCTGGTCACGCCGCTGCTGGGGCCCAAGGCGCCCTTTGTCGCCACGGAAGCCGGCTACCACAACGCCATCACGCAGAAGGCGCGGTCCACGAACCCGCATTCCGGCTGCCCGGAAGCCGTCTCCGCCGCCTATGAGCCGCGCCTGTTCCTGTACTACCGCCGCTTCGGCGTGGCGCGGAGCTTCAAGTACGAGCTCTTCGACCAGGGTACGGACAAGGACGATCCGGAACAGAATTTCGGCTGGCTGCGGCATGACGGGTCGCGCAAGCCGGCTTTCCATGCCATGCGCAACCTGATCGCCGCCTTCTCCGACCCGGGTAAGGCCTTCGCCCCCGCCCGGCTGCCGGTCGGCCTGTCCGGGGAGATGGAGGGGCTGGAGACCGCCTTGTTCCAGAAGCGCGACGGCAGCTTCCTTCTGGCCCTCTGGCTGGCGAAGTCGCTTTGGGACGTGCACAGCTTCACCGAAACGCCGGTGCCGCCGCAGCAGGTGCGGATCGCGTTGGGCGACCGTATCCGCCAGGCCGCTGTGAACCGGCCCAACGAGGATTCGCGCTTCCAGGAGGCCGCCCTCGCCGGCGGCGGCATCACCCTGCCGGTGACGGCCCAGGTCACGCTGCTTCGCCTCACCCCGCGCTGAACATCCCCTCGCAACCCCTGCCCGCGCCCTTCCCGGTGCGGGCCCGAACCGGATAGGGCACTGGACACGGCATGGACGGCCACGACCTCCCCTCGGCGACCGCATCGGACGCCCGGCCTGCGACGGCGGGCGCCGCCACGGCGCCGCGCGTGCTCTTCGTCAACCATTCCAGCCGCACTGGCGGAGCGGAGTTCATCCTGCTCGCCAACCTGCGCGCCTTCGGAGCCGAATCCTCGGTCTGGCTGTTCGAGGACGGGCCGCTGAAGGCCGCCCTGGCCGATTACCCGCTGCGGGTCCTGATGCCCTCGCGCCCTTCCGGCTTCACGGACATCAAGCGCGACCAGGGCATGGCGCGCGCCGCGCTGCCGATGCTGGGCGGCATGCTGCGGATGGTGCGCGAGATCGCGGCCGCGGCGCGGCGGCACGACATGGTCTATGCCAATTCGCAAAAAGCCTTCGTGCTTTCCGCCCTCGCGGCGAAGCTGGCCGGGCGGCCGTTGGTCTGGCACCTGCACGACATCCTCACCCCGGCGCATTTCGGCGGCGGCCAGCTCAGGCTGCTGCGCACGCTGGCGCCGCTCGCCACCCGGGTGATCGTGCCGTCGCAGGCCGCGGCGGATGCCTTCATCGCGCTGTGCGGCCGGGCGGACCGGGTGCGGGCTGTCTCTTGATCACATCTACGCACAGCTCCACCGTAAGGCG